>JAOUIM010000291.1 GCA_029884035.1 Aquincola sp.
CGAGCGGCCCGATGCGCTGCTGCCGACGATGGGCGGGCAGACCGCCCTGAACTGTGCGCTGGACCTGCACCGGCAGGGCGTGCTGGCCAAGTACGGCGTCGAGATGATCGGCGCCAACGAGCGCGCGATCGAGAAGGCAGAAGACCGCCTCAAGTTCAAGGACGCGATGACCTCGATCGGGCTGGACTCGGCCAGGAGTGGCATCGCCCACTCCTGGGACGAGGCGCAGGCGGTGCAGAGGCACGTCGCGAACGAAACGCGCGGCACTGGATTCCCGATCGTGATCCGGCCGAGCTTCACGCTCGGCGGCACCGGCGGCGGCATCGCCTACAACCCCGAGGAGTTCGAGGCGATCTGCAAGCGTGGCCTGGACCTCTCGCCGAACCACGAACTGTTGATCGAGGAGTCGCTGATCGGCTGGAAGGAGTTCGAGATGGAGGTGGTCCGCGACCGCGCGGACAACTGCATCATCGTCTGCTCGATCGAGAACCTGGACCCGATGGGCATCCATACCGGCGACTCGATCACGGTGGCGCCAGCGCAGACGCTGACCGACAAGGAATACCAGCTGATGCGCGACGCGTCGATTGCGATCCTGCGCGAGATCGGGGTGGACACCGGCGGCTCGAACGTGCAGTTCTCGATCGACCCGAAGGCCGGCCGCATGGTCGTGATCGAGATGAATCCGCGCGTGTCGCGGTCGTCGGCACTGGCTTCCAAGGCCACGGGTTTTCCGATCGCCAAGGTGGCGGCAAAGCTGGCGGTGGGCTACACGCTCGACGAACTGCGCAACGACATCACGGGCGGCGCCACGCCGGCGAGTTTCGAGCCGAGCATCGACTATGTCGTGACGAAGATTCCGCGCTTTGCGTTCGAGAAATTCCCGGCTGCCGATCCGCACCTGACGACGCAGATGAAGTCCGTCGGCGAGGTGATGGCGATCGGCCGCACGTTCCAGGAGAGCTTCCAGAAGGCGCTGCGCGGTCTCGAGACCGGCATTGACGGACTGACCGAGCGCAGCGCGGATCGCGACGAGATCGTCGAGGAGATCGGTAGCGCAGGGCCGGAGCGGATCCTCTTTGTCGGCGACGCGTTCCGTCTGGGCATGTCGTTGCAGGAAGTGTTCGACGAGACAGCAATCGACCCGTGGTTCCTGGCGCAGATTGAGCAGCTGGTCGACATCGAGAAGGCATTGGCAGGACGGACGGTTGAGTCGCTCGGCGAGGTCGAGTTGCGCTTCCTGAAACGCAAGGGATTCTCCGACAAGCGCCTGGCGCGGCTGCTCGGCACGCACCAGCACGCGGTGCGAGCGCGGCGTCACGCCATGGGTGTGCGCCCGGTTTACAAGCGCGTGGACACCTGCGCCGCAGAGTTTGCGACCCAGACGGCCTACATGTACTCGACCTACGACGAGGAGTGCGAAGCCGAGCCCACGGCGAAGAAGAAGATCATGGTGCTCGGCGGCGGGCCGAACCGCATCGGTCAGGGCATCGAGTTCGACTACTGCTGCGTCCACGCGGCGCTGGCGATGCGCGAAGACGGCTACGAGACCATCATGGTCAACTGCAATCCGGAAACCGTATCGACCGACTATGACACCAGTGACCGCCTCTACTTCGAGCCGGTGACGCTGGAGGACGTTCTCGAGATCGTCGCCAAGGAGAAGCCTGCCGGGCTGATCGTGCAGTACGGCGGCCAGACGCCGCTCAAGCTCGCGCTCGACCTGGAACGTGCCGGGGTGCCGATCATCGGCACGACCCCGGACAGCATCGACATCGCGGAGGACCGCGAGCGCTTCCAGCAGTTGCTGAACCGGCTCGGACTGAAGCAGCCACCGAATCGCACCGCGCGAACCGAAGAGGCCGCACTCCGGCTGGCCCAGGAGATTGGATATCCGCTCGTCGTGCGTCCCAGCTACGTATTGGGGGGCCGAGCAATGGAGATCGTGCACGGTGACAAGGACCTGCAGCGCTACATGCGCGAGGCGGTGCGCGTGTCGGAGAAGTCACCCGTCCTCCTGGACCGATTCCTCGACGATGCGATCGAGGTCGATGTCGACTGCATCAGCGACGGCACCGACGTGATGATCGGCGGCATCATGGAGCACGTCGAGGCCGCCGGAGTCCACAGTGGGGACTCGGCCTGCTCGCTGCCGCCGTATTCGCTGAGCCCCGCATTGCAGGACGAGATGCGCAGCCAGGCCACGATGATGGCCAAGGCGCTCAAGGTCGTTGGCCTGATGAACGTGCAGTTCGCGATCCAGGGCGAGGGCGAGCACGCCGTTGTCTACGTGCTCGAAGTCAACCCGCGCGCGTCGCGCACCGTGCCCTATGTGAGCAAGGCGACCGGACAACCTCTGGCCAAGATCGCGGCGCGCTGCATGGCAGGCATGCGGTTGTCGGACCAGCGCGGCGTCAGAGGCGAGGTGATCCCCCCTTACTTCAGCATCAAGGAGGCGGTCTTCCCGTTCAACAAGTTCCCGGGCGTCGATCCGATCCTCGGCCCGGAGATGCGCTCCACCGGCGAAGTCATGGGCGTGGGTGAGACATTCGGTGAGGCAATGCTGAAGAGTCAGCTCGGCGCCGGCTCTCGCTTGCCGTCCGAGGGCACGGTGGTGATCACTGTGAAGAACGGCGACAAGGACCGTGCAGTCAAGGTCGCCTCAGACCTGCACGATCTGGGCTACTCGATCGTTGCGACGAGGGGCACGGCGGCGGCGATTGCGGCAACGGGCGTGCCGGTGCAACTCGTCAACAAGGTCATGGACGGCCGCCCGCACATCGCAGACCTGATCAAGGCCGGCGAGATCCAGCTTGTGTTCACCACTGTGGACGAAACCCGCACTGCGATCGCAGACTCGCGCTACATCCGCACCGCAGCGCTTGCCAATCGCATCACCTACTACACGACGATGGCCGGATGCGAGGCGGCGACCGAGGCGCTCAAGCATCAGGCCGACTTCGGCGTGATGTCTTTGCAGGAATTGCACACGCAACTCCACTAGAATCCTTGCCTGTTTACCGCCGCCGGATGCCCACCGCCCCGGCGGCGGCGTCATTTAAGGAACCGGATTCCAGACCCATGGCTACCGTCCCCCTGACCGTCCGCGGCGCCGAGAAACTGAAGGCCGAGCTTCAGCGCCTCAAGACGGTCGAGCGCCACGCCGTGATCCAGGCGATTGCCGAGGCTCGCGCTCAAGGTGACCTGTCCGAGAATGCCGAGTACGAGGCGGCCAAGGACAAGCAGGGTTTCATCGAAGGTCGGATCCTCGAACTCGAGTCCAAGCTGGCGGCGGCGCAGGTGATCGATCCGAAGACACTCGACGCTGATGGTCGGGTCGTGTTCGGCGCGACAGTCGAGCTCGCGGATGAGGACAGTGGCGCCGCGGTGACGTATCAGATCGTCGGCGACGACGAAGCCGATCTGAAGCAGGGTCTGATCTCGATCAGCTCGCCGATCGCTCGTGCCCTGATTGGCAAGGAGGCCGGCGAAGTCGCCGAATACCAGGCTCCCGGCGGCACTCGCAGCTACGAGATCGTCGGCGTGCGGTACGTCTGATCGCCGCACACGGCGCGCGATGCGCGTCCTCGGCGGCGGGTCCGCGGTTGTGTGGGTCAGGTCTGCGACAACGCGCGCTTCTTGGCGCTGCCGGCCTGCGGACGCTTGCGCGCCTTCTTGACCGTGCCCCCCGGCGTCAGGCGCTCGTTGCCGCGCACGGTAAGCCGCTTGACCTGCGGCCGGTGGTTGCCGCTCTTGCTGAACTTGAGCACCTTGACGACGCGCGGCCCCGCGCCGCGGTCGTCGCGATCGCGTTTCTCGCTCTTGGGTGGCATCGGCCGCCACAGCACCAGCAACTTGCCGATGTGCTGTACCGGCGCGGCGTTCAACGTGTCGGTCAGCTCGGCGAACACCGCCTCTCGCACGTTCCTGTCGTCACTGAAGACGCGCACCTTGATCAATCCGTGCGCCCTGAGCGCGGCATCGGCCTCCTTGCGCACGGCGTCGGTCAGACCGTCGGCGCCGACGGCCACGACGGGGTCGAGGTGGTGCGAGGCGGCGCGATGCTCGCGGCGCTGGGCGGCGGACAGGGCAATGGCGGTCATGCTCCTATTATCCCGGCGCGATGAAGGTCAAGACGAAAAGCAAGAAGGTCAACAAGGCGTGGCTTGCCGACCATGTCAACGACCCCTATGTCAAGCTTGCGCAGCGCGAGGGGTATCGGGCACGCGCCGCCTACAAGCTCAAGGAGATCGACGAGGCGCTGGGCCTGGTCAGACCCGGCCAAGTGGTCGTCGATCTCGGCGCCACGCCCGGCGCCTGGAGCCAGTACCTTCGGCGTCGCTTCGCACCCAGGTCGGCCGGCACGGGCGGCGCCGCAGTGGGTGAACTGGACGGCAAGATCATTGCCCTTGACTTGCTGCCGTTCGAGCCGATCGAGGGCGTCTCGTTCATCCAGGGCGATTTCCGCGACGACGCGGTGATCGCTCGCCTCGAGGCGGCGCTGGGTGGCCGAGCCGTCGATCTGGTTGTCTCCGACATGGCCCCCAACCTGTCGGGCATCGAGAGTGCCGATTCCGCCCGCATTGCCGATCTGGTGGAGTTGGCGGTCGAATTCTCCGCTGGTCACCTCAAGCCAGAAGGCGTGCTGGTGGCCAAGCTCTTCCATGGCAGCGGCTACAGCCAGCTGGTCGAACTGTTCAAGAAGACCTTCCGGGTCGTGAAACCGATCAAGCCCAAGGCGTCGCGCGACCGTTCATCGGAAACCTTTATCGTCGGAATCGGTCTCAAAAAGGCCTGATGCATCAAAGGGTTAGCGGGGAATTCTGCCGAGCGGCGCAGGCCTTGATCGGACTAGAATCGTCTCCATCTTCGCTCCGTGCGCATTTCTTGCGCGGAGCAACGGCACAAGGAGCCGCAGTGAACAATCAGTGGTTTTCGAAGGTGGCGGTCTGGCTGGTGATTGCCCTCGTGCTGTTCACGGTGTTCAAGCAGCTCGACAAGACGCGCCCGGTCGAGAGCATTACCTACACGCAGTTCATGGATGACGCGCGCTCCGGCAAGATCAAGCGCGTCGAGGTCCAGGGGCGCAATCTGAAGGTCACCCCCAGCGAGGGGCAG
>JAOUIM010000292.1 GCA_029884035.1 Aquincola sp.
ACGTCAAGAATGCGTCCAAGGCCAAGGGCATCGTGCCGGCCTGGTCCGGGACCAAGATGGCGCTGTCCGAGGCGATGACCGAGGCGATCGTCGATCTGCTCGACGGCAGCGCGCAGGGCGATTTCCTCGAGCCCGAGATGCAGGCTGCACGGCCGATGCTCGCCGCGCAGGCGCGCCTGTCGCAACTGCCGCGCTCGGGCGTGCTGGTGATCGAGCGCTACCGCTCGAGCGAGGGGCATCACCTGTTTCTCTATCCCTTCGGCGGCCGCAACGTGCACATCGGTCTGGCACAACTGCTGGCGTGGCGCTTGGCGAAGGTGCAACCGAACACCTTCTCGCTGTCGATCAACGACTTCGGGCTCGAGCTGCTCGCGGCACAACCGGTCGAGACCGGCCTCCTGCTCGACGGCACGGCCTTCACGACACGGTCCCTGCTGGCCGACGTCCTGGCAAGCCTGAACTCGGGCGAGCTGGCGCAGCGGCGCTTCCGCGAGATTGCGCGCGTGGCGGGCCTGGTGTTCTCCGGCTACCCGGGCGCGCCGAAGAGCGCGCGCCAGTTGCAGGCTTCGTCGAGCCTGTTCTGGGAAGTCTTCCGCAAGTACGACCGCGGCAACCAGCTGCTCGGTCAGGCCGAGCGCGAGGTGCTGTCGCAGGAGCTCGAGATCGAGCGCCTGCGCTCGACGCTGCGGCGCATGTCCGCGCAGCGCCCGGTGCTGGTCGACCTGCAGGTGCCCAGCCCGTTCGCGCTGCCGCTGATGGTCGAGCGCTTTCGTGAGGAACTGTCCACCGAGAAGCTCGCCGACCGGCTCGCGCGCATCGTCGAGGCGGCCCAGGCCGTGCTCGATGACACACCTGCGGCACCCGTCGCGGTGCGCCGGCGCGCGCCTCGCAGGCGACAATCGGCGTGAGTCGATGTGGGCGATGCCACCTGCTCCACGTCGGTCGAGCTGATGGTTCGGGTCGTGGATGGCCCGTGTGTCGTCCTCGGGAGGGTTCACATGAGCAAGCGTTTCGCAGTCCTGTGGGTGATGGTGCTCGCGGCCGGGCTGGCGATGGCCGCGCCGAAGAAGCGGCCCCCGCCGCCGCCGCAGGAGATCACGGGCATGGTGAGCCGCGTCGTCGACGGCGACACGTTGTGGATCAAGCCGGGCGCCGACGACGCGCCGGTGGTGGTCCGCATCGAGGGCATCGACGCGCCGGAGAGCTGCCAGGCCGGCGGCAAGGAAGCGACCGCGGCACTGGCCGAGCTGGCGCTGAATCGCGCGGTGACGGTGCGGCCGGTGGCCATCGACGACTACGGCCGAAAGGTCGGCAAGGTGTTCGACGGCGAGCGCGACATCGGCGACCGCATGGTGCGCGATGGCCATGCGTGGAGCACGCGATACAAGTACGACCGCGGGCCCTACGTGGCCGAGGAGCGGATGGCAAAGGCGCTCAAGCGCGGCCTGCACGCGGAGGGCGGCGCGATCCAGCCTCGCGAATTCAGGCAGCGCAACGGTCCGTGCCCCATCGCAGGCGATGCTGCGGCGCGTCCCTCTTCCTCACTCGATCGAGCGGCAGTACCGACAGCCGTCGCCAACCTGCGCGGCTGATCCGGCACACGCGAGGGCGAGCCTCGCGTCAGTCCGCGGTGGAATCGGCGGGTGGTGCGCGAAGGATGGCGAGCCAGGCCGCGAACGCAACCCCGAGCAGGACGAGGACGAGCAGGCCGCCGAACAGGCCTTCGAAGAAACGCAGGCGCACGCCCGCGACCGACGCGGCGTACCTCAGGAGCACCATCACGCCCGGTGTCATCGCGCCGGCGATGGCCGAGAACCCGAGTGCCACCCGTTGCGACACGGCAAGCCCGCGCCGCGCGGCGAATGCGAGCGTCAGTGCGAAGGGGACCGCGGCCAGCAGCGCCATCGGCACCGCGAGCGCGACGCCCCAGGACCATCCGCCCTTGCTTCCCGCCGTGTGCACCAGTTCGGCCCACAGCACCCAGGCCACCAGGGCCGTGAAGCACCCAAGGGTGTAGGCGAGGACGGCGGGGGCGCGGCGGGTCACTTGCGCATCAGCGTGGACTTGCCGAACAGGCTCTCGATCAGGTCGACCGCGAGCTGCGCCGTCTTGTTGCGCACGTCCAGCGCGGGGTTGAGCTCCATCACGTCGAGCGACGCCAGCCGCCCTGTGTCGGCGATCATCTCCATGCACAGCTGTGCTTCGCGGTAGGTCGGCCCACCGGGGATCGTGGTGGCCACGCCTGGCGCGATGTCGGGATCGAGGAAGTCGACGTCGAAGCTCACGTGCAGGTGCGTGTTTGCGTCGAGTGTCGCCAGCGCGAGTTCCATCGTGTGGCGCATGCCCATCTCGTCGATGTAGCGCATGTCGAACACCTCGAGGTCCTGCTCGTGCACGAGGCGCTTCTCGCCCGCATCGACGCTGCGGATGCCGATCTGGCGCACGACCTTGGGGTTGATCGCCGGCACCGTGCCGCCGATCTCGATCAACTCCTTCGGCCCCAGGCCGCACAGGCAGGCCACCGGCATGCCGTGCACGTTGCCGCTGGGTGTGAGCACATTGGTGTTGAAGTCGGCATGGGCATCGAGCCACAGCACGCGCAGCTTCTTGTTGTTCTCGCGGCAGTGCCGCGCCACCGCGCTGATGCTGCCGATCGCCAGGCAATGGTCGCCGCCGAGCAGGATCGGCAGGCGCCGCAACGCCAGTTCGGCGTGGACCGCGTCGTGCACCGCGCGGCCCCACTGCGCCACCTCCTTCAGGTGGCGGTAGCCGTCGATCGGGGGCGTCCAGGGGTTGGCCGGTCCGACCAGGTTGCCGCGGTCGATCACCGACAGGCCGTGGCTCTCGAGGATCGGCACGATGTTGGCCACGCGCAGCGCCTCGGGCCCCATGCTCGCGCCGCGGGTGCCGGCGCCGATGTCGGTCGGCGCGCCGATGAGGGAGATCTGGCGGTTCATGGAGCGCGATTGTCCAACGGATGGGCGATCGCGCCGGCGGCGCGCCGGCTCGGCCTGTCTTGCGGGCCGGGGCGCGGGTCGTCATGCGGTACGGCAGATGGCCCGCGATCAGCGGGCCATCTGCCGGCTGTGGTGCACGACGGGGGCCAGCGTCGGGTCAGGATCAGGGCGAGCTGCTCATGCGCAGGCGCCGTGCGGCCTCCTCGGCGCGCGCATCGTCGATCTCGCGCATCACCGCCTGCAGGTCGGCCGGGCGGTGGTCGCGCTCGTGGCGGCCGGTGAGCGCGCTGTCCACGCGCAGCAGGCCGCGCCCGTACAGCGCCCAGATCTCGGGCCCGTACTCGGTGGCGAGCAGCTCGGGTGCTGCGCGGCCGAAGAAGTCGCGCAGGTTGTCGACGTCGCGCAGCAGCATGCGCGCGGCGTGGTTGTTGCCGGCCGCGTCCACCGCCTGCGGCAGGTCGATGATCACGGGGCCGTCGGCCGCCAGCAGGACGTTGAACTCCGACAGGTCGCCGTGCACGACTCCCGCGCACAGCATGCGCACCACCTCCTGCAGCAGCGTGGCATGGTGCGCGCGCGCGTCGTCGGGCGTGAAGGCCACGTCGTTCAGGCGCGGCGCGGCGTCGCCCTGCGCATCCGTGACGAGCTCCATCAGCAGCACGCCGTCGTGGAAGTTGAACGGGCGCGGCACGCGCACGCCCGCCGCCGCGAGGCGGTACAGCGCATCGACCTCCGCGCTGCGCCACGCCGCCTCCTGCGACGCGCGGCCGAAGCGCGTGCCCTTGGCCATCGCACGCGCCTGGCGCGAGTTCTTGACCTTGCGGTTCTCGGTGTAGTCCACCGCCTGGCGGAAGCTGCGGTGCTGCGCGTCCTTGTAGACCTTGGCGCAGCGCGTCTCGTCGCCGCAGCGCACCACGTAGACCGTGGCTTCCTTGCCGCTCATCAGCTGGCGCGACACGCTGTCGATGAAGCCTTCGTCCTGCAGGGACTGGAGGCGGGCGGGGGTCTTCATTGGGGGGATTGTCGTTGGCGGCATTGGTGTATAGCACTAAGTGCTATACACTGAGCCCGGAGTCAATGAAGGCATGGCGATCTACACGACCCGATGGTTCGACCGTTGGGCGCGCAAGCAAGGGCTGACCACGCCGAGCCTCTGCGCCGCAGTCCGCGAAATGACCGAAGGCTTGTATGACGCCGACCTCGGCGGTGGTCTGTTCAAGAAGCGGATCGCGCGCGCAGGTCAGGGAAAGAGCGGCGGCTTCAGAACGCTGGTCGCCACCAACAAAGGCAACCGCTGGGTGTTCGTGTTCGGTTTCCCGAAGAACGAGCGCAGCAACATCGACAAGGACGAGACCGAGGCTTTGAAGAAGTTGGCAGCGCACCTGCTGTCATTGACGGCGCAGGCGCTCGATACGGCACAACGTGCCGGTGAACTGATGGAGGTGGATTGCGATGAGGAAGACTAGATCACCGATTCTCGACGCCGTTCACGAGACGGCCAAGGGGCTGCACAAGGCGGGCGTGATGGATCAGGTCACGCTGCGTGAGTTCGACCGTCTGTGCCTGCCGCCGGTCGAGCCGCTGGAGCCCGAGCAGATCAAGCGCATCCGCGAATCCTCGCGGGTCAGTCAGGCGGTCTTTGCCCGCCTGCTCAACACCAGCCTGTCCACGGTGCAGAAGTGGGAGATCGGTCAGAAGAAGCCGACCGGGACTGCCCTCAAGCTGCTGCATCTGGTGCAAAAGCGCGGGCTTGATGTGGTTGCGTGATCGAGAGTCTCGTCAGAAATCAAAGTTGCCCGAGTTGTGCAGAGAACATTAAGCTCGCTGCGCTGGTGTGCCGATACTGCGGGCACAAGTTTTCAGGCTAGTTGCCTTGAATTGGGGTGCCCGGCCCCCTTGTCACCCACCCCTGCGCCCCCGCCCCCTCATCTGCGCCAGCGGCCGCTTCCCCTTCAACTGCCGCTCGATGCCGTCGTTGAGCTGCCCGCGCAGTGCCAGCACGTCTCCCACGTGCCCGTAGGCGCCGGGAAAGCGCAGGTCCAGCCACAGCCACAGCGTGCAGGCGCGCAGCGCCTGCTCCATCGCATCAAGCCGGCTGTGGCCGTCCACCTGGTCCAGGAACCACGGGGTGCCGGCCTGGCCTG
>JAOUIM010000293.1 GCA_029884035.1 Aquincola sp.
GTGCGGGTCGGGTCCATGAGGGGTGCGCCCGGGGCCACCGACTAACCGGCCCAGGCAAACGGTGCAAAGTGCCCGTTGCGGGTGCCCGTCGAATCGTTCCACTGGATGCCGAAGACGTTGAACTTGCTGAGCAGCGCCCTGGCCATCGACAAGCGGCTGTTCACCGGGTGGACGGTGTTGTCGACACCAAGCGCCTGGCCCGGCGAAGCCGCGCTGGCCACACCCTCGCACGACTGATCGACGAGGTCGCCGGCGCGCACCGAACGTTTGAGCCCGTCGATGGTGAAGCTGATGGGCCGCCGTTCGACACCCGCGATGCGCCCGACCAGCGGCGCGAGTGCAGCCATCGGTCCGCCCGCAGCGCCGGTGGCGATGGCGCTGATCGCCTCGACCTGTTGATCCGAGGCGCGCTCGTCGATGATCAATCCGACGGTCATGTTGCCGGCACCCATCGGGCCCGGCGAATGCATCATCACGATGAACGACACGCCATCGAGCTTGACACCGTTGCGCTCGCCCTTGTCGATGCGCAGCGCGACCGCCGCCTTGCAATCGCCCTCGGTGGGCGCGCCTGCCAGGTTGGACGTGATGCACGGGCACAGGAACGTGCAATTGCACGTCTCCATGTATTCGCCGCTGATCTTCCAGGCCGCCATCGCTGTTCCCTTCATTCGGTGGGCGCCCCTTTGGAGGCGCCGCCGCGTCAAAGGACGACCGCCCCCGTGCACTCGCCACCGTTTCACCGTAGGCCGATTGACCCCAGCGCGCAAGCGATCCCCCTTGTGTCCTGTCATGAATAGACAGGCGCCGCAGGAGCGGGACCGGCGGGCTTGGTTGACAAGCGCGCCCCATGCGCGCAGGGTGGCCCGATGCATGCAGCAATGAGGGGCGCTCGTTGGTGAACCGGTACCTGCCCATGGTGTCGGATGCCGTGGCGGTGGACGGGGCGCCAGGCGCGATCGGCCCGCCGAAGCGGGCGACGGCGGTGGCCGTGTTGGCACTGGGCACGGCGTGCTGGGCGGTCGTCGCCTGGATGGCGATCGACATGAACAACCCGTTGGCACAACTCATGATGCCCCCGGCGTCGAGTTGGACCGTAGCCAATGTGCTGGCGATCTGGAGCATGTGGGCAGTGATGATGGCCGCGATGATGTTGCCGTCGGCCATGCCCATGGTGGTGACCTTCGGCCGCCTGTGCAGCCACAGCGGCGAGCGGATGCGCTCGGGCGCGTTCGTGGCCGCCTACCTGCTGATCTGGTCCGGTTTCAGTGTGGGCGCCACGGCCCTGCAGTGGACGCTGCAGGCCACGGCCCTGGTCGATCCGATGGCCGTCAGCACATCGGCGGCATTGACCGCGGTCTTGCTGCTGCTTGCCGGCGCGTACCAGTTCTCCCCACTGAAGCGAGTCTGTCTGGCGCGCTGCCGGACCCCCATGGGGTTCCTGATCGGCGAGTGGCGGGGCGGAGTACCCGGCGCTCTCGTGATGGGGCTGCGGCATGGTCTGTTCTGCGTCGGGTGCTGCTGGGCGCTGATGGCCCTGCTGTTCGTCGGCGGAGTGATGAACCTGGCCTGGATCGCCGCGTTGTCCATCGCGGCGGCGATCGAGAAATTGGCGCCTCGGGGCGCGACCGTGGCGTCGGTCCTCGGTTTCGCGCTGATCATCGCGGGTGCATTCCGATTGTTGACGCTGATGATCTAGTCGATGTCTCGAGCGGCAAGTCGGGTGAACACGTCCCTGCCATCCTTGCCGATCTGCCCCTGCGGCGGCGGCATCGCCTATGACGCCTGCTGCGGCCGTTGGCATCGCGGAGCGCTGCACCTGCAGGCACCCACGGCCGAGGCATTGATGCGGTCGCGCTACAGCGCCTACGTGCTCGGTCTGGCCGACTACCTGCTCGACACCTGGCATCCGCGTGCACGGCCCGCGGCGATCGACCCGGCCCCGGCGGGGCTGCGCTGGCTCGGCCTGGAGGTGCGCGGTCACGCGACCGCAGACGACGACCACGCGACGGTCGAGTTCGTCGCGCGCAGCAAGCTGGCCGGGCGCGCCGATCGGCTGCACGAGGTCAGCCGTTTTGAACGAGTGGACGGGCGCTGGTTCTACGTCGGCGCGATGAACTGAGCGGCGTCCGGCGGCGCCGGCGCGTATGCCGGAGAAGCCGGCTCGTGGGAAGCCCGGGAATGTCTGGCCGCTCGGGTGATGCCGCGGGCGGTGCGAGGCGGGATACTTGCGACCCGGGCGCCATCGTGACGAGACCGCCGAAACCGACTGCTAAGAACAACACGCCATGTCCGCCATCCGCCTGTCGAAGGTCAGCAAGCACTGGGGCGACACCAAGGCGCTCGACGGCATCGATCTCGAGATCGCACCGGCCAGCTTCTGCGTGCTGCTCGGGCCTTCGGGCTGCGGCAAGTCGACCACGCTGCGCATCGTCGCCGGGCTGGAGTTCGCCAGCAGTGGCCAGGTCTTCATCGACGGGCGCGAGGTCACGTCGCTGCCGCCGGCGCAGCGCGGCATCTCGATGGTGTTCCAGAACTACGCGCTGTTCCCCCACATGTCGGTGGCCGACAACATCACGTTCGGGCTGGCCGTGCGCAAGGTCGACAAGGCCGAGTCGGCACGGCGCCTCGATCATGCGGCCGAGCTGCTGGGCCTGACGACCTTGCTCGCGCGCAGGCCGTCGCAGCTGTCGGGCGGCCAGCAGCAGCGTGTGGCGCTCGGCCGCGCACTGGTAGCGCGCACGCGCGTGTGCCTGATGGACGAGCCGCTGTCCAACCTCGATGCGCAGTTGCGCCAGGAGATGCGCCACGAGCTGCGCGAGCTGCAACAGCGGCTGGGGCTGACCGTCGTCTACGTCACGCACGACCAGGCCGAGGCGATGAGCATGGCCGACCAGGTCGTGCTGCTCAACCGGGGCCGCGTCGAGCAGCAGGCCACGCCGCGCGCGCTGTACGCCGCGCCGGCCAGCACGTTCGCGGCGCGCTTCATCGGCACGCCCGCGATGAACCTGGTGTCGCTGAGCGACCGGCGCATCGCTGGCAGCGACATCACGGTGTCACGGTCGGCGCACACGCTCGGCGTGCGGCCCGAGGCCGTGCGCCTGGGCGGCGATATCCCTGCCACCGTGAGCAGCTTCGAGTACCTCGGCGCCGACCTCGTGTTGCGCTGCGCGGTCGGCACGGAGCAGATCACCGTGCGCGCCGAAGGGCGCACCGACGTGACCGAAGGCGGGCAGATCATGCTCGGCTGGCGGCCCGAGGACGAACACTACTTCGACGCGCAGGGCGCGCGCGTCGCCTGAGTTCCCAAGCGCTTTCACCCCAGGAGACCCACGATGAAGAGAAAGAACTTCCTCAAGACCCTGATCGCGGCGGCCGCGCTGGCCGGCCTGTCAGTCGGCGCGCAGGCGCAGACCACCGAGATCTCGTTCTTCTATCCGGTGGCCGTGGGCGGCCCGATCACGAAGATCATCGACGAGTACGCCGCCGACTTCACGAAGGAGAACCCGGCGATCAAGGTCACGCCGATCTATGCCGGCAGCTACCAGGACACGATCGTCAAGGCGCTGACTGCGCACAAGGCGGGCAACCCGCCGGTGACCTCCGTGCTGCTGTCGACCGACATGTTCACGCTGATCGACGAGGACGCGATCGTACCGATCGACGGCTTCGTCAAGACCGCCGACGACAAGGCCTGGATGGGCAGCTTCTACAAGGCCTTCATGCTCAACAGCCAGACCGGCGGAAAGACCTGGGGCATCCCGTTCCAGCGCTCGACCGTGGTGCTGTACTGGAACAAGGACCTGTTCAAGGCGGCGGGGCTGGACCCGAACAAGCCGCCGGCCACCTGGGCCGAGATGCGCGACATGGCCGCCAAGCTCACCGTCAAGGACACGTCGGGCAAGGTCACGCAGTACGGTGTGCAGATCCCGTCGTCGGGCTTCCCGTACTGGCTGTTCCAGGGTCTTGCGATTCAGAACGGCGTGGCGATGGCCAATGACACGGGCAACGCCGTCAGGTTCGACGACCCCGCGGTGATCGAGGCGCTGCAGTACTGGGTCGATCTGGCCAAGTCGGGCGTGCACCCGCCGGGTATCGTCGAGTGGGGCACGACGCCGAAGGACTTCTTCGAGAAGAAGGTGGCGATGATGTGGACCACCACCGGCAACCTCACCAACGTGCGCAACAACGCCAAGTTCGATTTCGGCGTCGCGATGCTGCCCGCCGGCAAGAAGCGCGGGTCGCCCACCGGCGGCGGCAATTTCTACATCTCGAAGAAGGCCACGCCGGAGCAGCAGGAGGCGGCTTTCAAGTTCGCCAAGTGGATGACGCAACCCGAGCGCGCGGCGAAGTGGAGCATGGATACCGGCTACGTGGCGGTGAGCGAGGCGGCCTACAACACTGCAGCGCTGAAGAAGTACGGCGCCGAGTTCCCGCCGGCCCTGGTCGCGCGCGACCAGTTGCCCTACGCGCTGGCCGAGTTCTCGACGCACGACAACCAGCGTGTCACGAAGGCGCTGAATGACGGTCTGCAGGCAGCGCTCACCGGCACCAAGACGCCGGCGCAGGCGATGAAAGACGCGCAGGCGGAGGCGGATCGGATCTTGCGTTCATACAAGTGAAGGTTGATGACGGCCTCCATGCCGGGTCCCGCCCCGGTGGGCGGGATACATTCTTTCTGTCGCGCCAGAAAGAAAGTAAGCAAAGAAAGAGGCGCTCATCATTTGGCCCGCGCGCTTCGGCCACGCGCCCTGCGGGCCACTTGACCCGCAGCCTGCGGCTCATGCCGACAGCGCCCTCGTCGGCGCGGCCCTCAGGGGTACCTTCGCCCGCGCTCGGCCCCGCGCATGTGCGCAGGACCCAGGCCGAAGCGGGCAGCGAGGCCCGCCGAGTGAGCAGAAGGAGCGATGCTCGGCGGCACTTCCAAGTGGCCCGCTGGGCCGACTCACCCAAGCGCGGAGAACGCATGAAAAGTGTTGCGTTCAGCCCCTTTGCTTTGGTGACTTTCATTTGGGGCCGCAAATGAAAGTCACCCGGCCGCCGGGCCGGGACCCGGCACGGTGGCAGTAGCCAAGAGCATGCAAGCGCGAAGCATTCAC
>JAOUIM010000294.1 GCA_029884035.1 Aquincola sp.
CAGCGAGAACGGGAATCGGCTCGCCGGGAACACCAGCACTTCGGCACGGCCGGTGACGGAGTTGCCCGAGCCGCTGCCGGGGTTGCCGCCCGACTGGTGACTGGTGTCCGTCGCGGCGATCAGCCCTGCGCCCAGACGCACCTGCATGAACCAGGGTTGCCACAGGTAGCTCGCGGTATCGATATCGAACAGCAAGGCAGCCTGCCGCGTCGAATCGCCGGAATCGAATCGCACCGCGCGCAGGTCGAGCGCGATGGAGCCGCTGGTGCGCCAGGGACCGAAGTTCCAGGCAATGTCGCCTGCGCGCAAGGGTTCGGTCGGGGATGGCGCTGCCACCGGAACGTCCCCGGTCGGCGGGTCGGCCTCGGCACCGGGCAGGTAGGCCGCGGCCTGTGCGCCAGGCCACGCCAGGGCCAGCGACAGTGGCAGCGCCCAGCCCCGGCTGCCGCGCCGCGGCGAAGACGCGCCACGCCGCGCACGATCGCGGCTGTCACCTGGATACCGCGCAGCGCCCATGCGTCGAGCCCGGTGACCTCGGGGGCGCCTTGCGCGGCGCCCCTCAGCTCGCGCTCGGCTTGCCGGTGGGATCGCGCAGCGGCGCATAGTGGCTCTCGTCGATGCGCACCGTCGTCGCGCGCCTGAGCTCGCCGATCAGACGCTGCCAACGCGCGTCGGCCTCGTCGCGCTGCCACAGGTCGCCGGCGCGTCCGCGCACCTCGTCGAAACGGCGCTGTTGCGCCGGTTTGAGCCCGTCCAGGCGCAGGATCGCCACGCCTTCGAGCAACCGCACCGGCTCCGACAGCGCGCCCACCTTCAGTTTCTCGGCGACCTGCTGCACCGCCTCGGGCAGCATGCCGCGATGGGTGTACTCCATCTGCCCGCCGCGCGGCGCCGAGCTGTCGCCCGAATGCAGCTTCGCCAGCTCTGCGAAGTCAGCACCGGCGACAAGCTTGGCGTGCAGGCGCTTGCCTTCCTCGTCGGCGGCACGCCACTGCGCCACCGGCGCGCCCGCGTCGACCCGCAGCAAGATCACGCTGAGCTTGACCTGCTCGGGTTCGACGAACAGGTCCTTGTGTTTCTCGTAGAACGCGCGGGCCACCGCATCGGCGGGCTCCGGCACATCGCGCACCTGGCGCTGGAGCTGATCGAGCAGGCTCTCGCGCTCCAACTGCGGCACCACTGCCGCGAGCATCTTCTCGCGGTTGGCCTGCCAGTTCGGGCTCGACTTGTACTGGTTGTCGTAGCCCGCCACCGTGGCCTGGATCTTGGCCGCATCGGGCTTCAGGCCGCGGCGGCGCGCTTCGGCCGCCAAGAGCACGCGGTTGACGACGTCGTCGCCGACCTCGCGTTGGAACTTGGCCAGCTCGCCCTCGGGCGGCTTGGCGTGATAGAACTTGTTGCGCACGGCCACCGCCAGCGCGCGCTGGTAGTCGCCGAGCGTGATGGTCGTGTCGCCCACCTGTGCGAACACGGCGTCGGCCTTCGGCGCCGCACGAGCGGGCCCGGTAGCGCCTGCGGCGGTCTCCGCCGCGAAAGCGGCCCCGGCCCACAGCGCCAGGCACAGCGCACCAAGGCGCACTCGCTGTGGACTGGGCTTCATGCTCGACGGCTCCGGGCAGGGTTGGTTGACTCGACCCCGGACCCGACGCACGAGGCGTCCGGTCCGGAGTTTCACTTCGCTTCGATCACTTCACATGGCAGGAGGTGCAGACCGCGCTGGAGTTGTTCGAGATACGCAGGAACGTCGCGCCGGAAGTCTGGCCGGTGCCGGTCGGGCCGGCCTGGCCTTGCGAGACGTGCGGGTCGTGGCAGCTGGCGCACTCGACCAACGGGCCCAGCCCTGCGTCGGCGCCGGTGCGCGTGTACAGCGGCAGGTCGGTGCGCTGCTTGCCGGCGCCGCCGGAATCGACCCAGAAGATCTGGTTGCTGTTGATCACTTGCGTTTGCGGCGCCACGAAGTCGCCGTCCCTGCAGGTGCCCGACACCGTCGTGCCCGTCCCGGTCAGGCCGCCGCCGCAGTACTGGATGCCGATCGGGTGGTCGTTCGACAGGTCGGTGCCTAGCATCGAGACGAACCCGCCGCCGTTCTGCATCACGCCGGCAGCGTTGACCCGCGTGCCGGCCCAGGTGTAGGCCAAGCCGGTGGTGCCCCCGCCGGTGGCGTCGAACCCGCCCGATCCCGGTGCATTGATGATGTTGTCCATCGCCTGCGTGCCGTCGTGGCAGGACAGGCAGGCCATTGAGATCGACCCGACCGCCGCGACCGTGCCGTCGAGCGAAGGCGTCTGCAGCGTCGCGTAGGTCGTGTAGGTGCCGCCACCCGCCGGCACACCGGCCGCGCCCAGCCGCTTGTTCCACAGAGGCGCTGGCGCCGAGGTGTCGGCACCGTGCGGCGTATGGCAGAACACGCAGATCTCGGCGGTGTCGGAGACCTGGTTGCGGCCCGCCAGGCCTGGGCCAGAGCCGAGGTTGTGTCTGGTGTCGGCGATGCCCGCCGACACCGGGCCGCTCAAGGTCAGGAGCGCCGCCGCCATCCATCCTGCGGTCACCGCTCCCCACCCCACGCGACCGAACAGCCTTGTCATGCTCATGTCGTTCTCTCCAGGTTGGGTTGTTGGCTCAGTCGTCCTGCCTTGCACTCCCCAATGCGCCGCATGACGGGAGGCGTGCTGCAGAAAACGTGCCATTGCTCACGCCCGGGGGCGCCCGGCGGCGGCGCCGCGACTGGCTCTCGCAACTTGGAAGCGGCTTCCCGCGATCGGGAATCCGGACCGCGCGGCAGGCCCTCAGGGCGCGCGTGTCGCGGTGCGCAGCGGCACCCAGCCGGCGTCGGCCTTGAGCGAGGCCGGGCGGAAGACGTCGATCTTGCGGAACCACTGATCGACCATGTAGACGCGGCCGTCCTCGTCAACCGCGATGCCGGAGGGCAGCATGTAACGCGCCGGGCCGTCGCGCTCGTTTCGCTGGCCGATGAACATGAGCAACTCGCCCTCGGGATTGAAGATCTGAAAATTGCCGAACGCGGTGTCGACCACGTAAACGTTGCCGTCGCGGTCGATCGCGATCTCTTTGGGCCGCGCGAACTGGCCGTACTGCTTGCCCACGCTGCCGAAGGAGAACAGGTACTTGCCTTCGCGGTCGAACACGACGACGCGGAAGTTGCCGCCGTCGACCACGTACAGCCGGCCCTGCAGGCCGATGGCGAGGTCGCGCGGCAGGTTGAACTCGCCGGGGCCGCTGCCGCGCTTGCCGATGTCCATCAGGTGCGCCCCGGTCTTTGCGTCGAAGACGCGCACCATATGGCTCTCGGAGGACACGCCGCCGATGTCGACCGCATAGAGGCGAGAGCCCGCCGGATCGACCGTGACGCTAGCCAGGCGGGTGAACCACTTGTTGCCGCCGATGCGGCGCACGTACTGCCGATCGGGGCCGTAGACCAGGATCGCGGCCTGGCTGATGTCGGCCACGTAGAGGTTGCCCGCGGCATCGACATCCAGGCCGATCGGCTTGACCAATTGCCCGGCACCGTCCTCGTCGCCGATGCGGTGCTGCTCGCCGCGCGGCACGTCGAACAGCCGCACGAACCGGCTGACGGTATCGGACACGTAGATGCGCCCGCGCGTGACGGCGATCGCATAGGGCTTGGACAGCGGCTCGCCGCGCACCTCTTCGCCGGTCAGGGTGCGGCGAAGATCGCTGATGCGCAAGTCCGGCAGCAGGTCGATCGTGCTGCGCACGGTGCGCTCGTAGACGAACCGCGGCTCGTCCGGTGGCGACGGGAACACCAGTTCTCGCGGTGCCGACGCCTCGGGCGCGGCCGGCGGGGCCGCGCAGCCGGCAAGGGCGCCGGCCGCGGCGATGCAGCCCGCAAACCGCCGCCACGGCGGCCACCTTGCACAGACCTGCGATCTTGCCGCCATCCTCGGTCTCCGGGCGGGGCTGCCGACGTGCGCGCTACTTCGCTGCGGCGAGCATGTAGTCGATCGCGGCCTTGATGTCGTCGTCCTTCAGGTCGGCGGCGCCGGCTTTCGGCGGCATTGCACCCTTGCCCTTGACGACCGACGCGAGCAACGCGTCCTTGCCGGTGGCTGCGCGCGGCGCCCAGGCCGCCTTGTCGCCGAACTTGGGGGCATTGGCCACGCCGGTCGAGTGACAGGCGACGCACACCTTGTCGTAGACCGCCTTGCCATCGGCCGCAAAGGCAGGCGCGACGCAGGCTGCGATGCCGAAACTGAGAAGCGCGTGTCTCGCAATTGAAAAGTCCATGGAGCGTTTCCTTCGTTGTCGTCCGTGATGCAGGGATTCCCGGGTCGCAGTGCAATCGACGTGCCACGTTGCGGTATGTCGGCTCGGGCCTCTTGTGGCAAGGAAGTTGCAGCACGCTGGACGCAAGACCCCGGTCGATCGGGGCGAGGGTTCGGGATGACACTTCGCTGGATGCAGGCGCTGCTCGCGCTGGCCGGGGCACTGGCGTTGCTGCTGGGCGCGAGGCCGGCTGGCGCAGCCACCGACGCCGCGGCCCTGTACCACAACTACTGCTCCGTCTGCCATGGTGACAGCGGCGATGGCAAGAGCCGGGCGACCGGGGCACTGTCGACGCCGCCACGGGACTTCACGAGCGAAGCGTCCAGGCGCGAACTGAGCAAGCAGCGCATCGCGCTGGCGATCGCGCACGGGCGGCCCGGCACGGCGATGGTCGGCTGGAAGACGCAGCTGTCCGAGCAGGACATCGATCGGCTGGCCGACTATGTCTACACCCGCTTCGTGCAGGGCCAGGCCGTGCCGGCTGCGGCCGCCATCTCGGGCACGCGCGCGCACGGGGGGCGCCAGGCCGACACCGCTTCCACCCCCGTGCCGGTCGACATGACGGCCGGCCTCCCCAACGGCCTGAAGGGAGACCCGAAGCGCGGGGGTGCTTTTTATCTCGCGAACTGCGCCACCTGCCACGGCACACGCGGCGACGGCGCGGGGCCGCGGGCCTACTTCATCAATCCGAAGCCGCGCAACTTCGTCGAGCCGGCGTCGCGCGCACGCTTCAACCGCATGGCGCTGTATGCCGCGATCAGCGAGGGCCGCG
>JAOUIM010000295.1 GCA_029884035.1 Aquincola sp.
ACGCGACACCCGGCTGCCGGTGGCGCTGCGGGCGCGCGCGGCACGCAACCGCGCTGCGATCGAACCGTTTCTCGCGGCGCACGACGCCGCGCGGGTGCGCGACCTGTGGATCGTCAACGGTGTGGCAGTGACGCTGCCGGCGGTGGCCGTGAAGGAACTGGCGGCCCAGCCAAGTGTGGAACGCATCGACCTGGATTCGTTCGTGCAGGGGGGGCGTTTGCCGCGCCGCTCCGCGCCGCGTGCTGCATCGTCGTCGCCATCGGCGGCGCCCGACGCAATCGTGGACACCACCGCGGAACAGCTGCACGCCGCGCCGGGATGGAACATCGCCGCGGTGCACGCGCCGGAGTTGTGGCGGCTCGGCCATACCGGCCAGGGGGTGGTGGTGGCGTCGATGGACACCGGCGTCGACCTGGCGCACCCGGCGCTCAGGCATCGGTGGCGCGGCGGTGGCAACAGCTGGTTCGACCCGCACGGCGAGGAGGCCGCACCCTACGATGCCCTCGGCCACGGCACGCAGGCGATGGGCATCGTCGTCGGCGGCTCGGCGCTGGGCGTGGCGCCCGATGCGCGCTGGATCGCGGTGAAGCTGTACAACGCAACCGGTGGCGCGCGCATGAGCGACATCCACCTCGCGTTCCAGTGGCTGATGGACCCTGATGGCGACCCGGCCACGGTCGACGCGCCCGATGTCGTCAACGCCTCGTGGGCATTGGGCGGACGCGGGCCGGGCGCGTGCGTCCTCGAGTTCAGCGACGACGTCCGCGCGTTGCGCAACGCCGGCATCGCGGTGGTGTTCGCCGCCGGCAACGATGGCCCCGCGCCGCGCACGAGCAGCAGCCCCGGCAACAACCCCGGCGTGCTGTCCGCAGGCCCGGTGGACCGCGACATGGCGATCGCGCGCCAGGCCAGCCGCGGCCCGTCGTCGTGCGATGGTGCGGTGTTTCCGCGGCTGGTGGCGCCCGGGGTGAACGTGCGCACGGCCGATCTCTCGCACGGCGGCGTGCCGTCGTACGCGACGGTGTCGGGCAGCTCGCTGGCCGCGCCGCATGTCGCGGGCGTGCTGGCCCTGCTCGCGGGAGCGTTCCCGTCGGCGTCGGTGGCCGATCTGGAGGATGCGCTGGTTCGCGGCGCGAACGACCTCGGTGACGCCGGCGCCGACAACACCTATGGATACGGGTTTACAGACGCGCTGGCGTCGTACAAGCTCCTGCTGCAATCGATCGGGGCCACCGGATCGAGCCGTCAATGATGTCGATCAGGGAGACGATGATGAAGAAGATGAGAGTTCGGTCCGCTCACGGCGTGCTGGCGGCTGCCTGCATCGCCATGGGCGCGCTGCTGGCGCCCGCGGTCGGGCACGCGCACGACGGCAAGGCGCACGCCCAGTGGGAAGGCACCGGCGACTACCAGCGCACCGTGCGCCCGTATGCCGTGCCCGACGTGGTGCTCACCGACGCCGACGCGCGCCCCGTGCGATTGCGCGAGCTGCTGGCGGGCAGCGACCCGGTGATGATGAACTTCGTGTTCACCACCTGCGGCACGATCTGCCCGGTGATGGTCAAGGTGTTCGCCGACGTGCCGGCCGCGCTGGGTGCACAGGCCGCAAACCTGCGACTGATCTCGATATCGATCGATCCGGACAACGACACGCCGGCCCAGCTGAAGACGTACGCGAAGGCGATCGGTGCCGGCGAGCGCTGGAAATTCCTGACCGGGCGCGTGCAGGACATCAAGACCGTCCAGATGGCGTTCGACAGCTATCGCGGCGACAAGATGAACCACGAACCGCTGACGCTGATGCGGCAGGCGCCCGGCAAGCCGTGGATCCGCATCGACGGATTCGCGACGCCCGACGAGCTGGTTCGTGAGTACCGCAAGGTCGTGCTGCAGTGAGGTCGCACGCGGCGATGAGGGCGGGGATGTGGCTGCGCGCTGCAAGCGTTGCGCTGAGCGTTCTGGGTTGCCCGGCAATCGTGGGGAACACGGCTTGGGCGCAACCGGCGGCAGCCGTCCTGTCTGGCGACGATGCGGCCCGGCTGCTGCTCGGCCAGCGCATCTACCGCGAGGGCATCGGCGCGTCCGGCGCACCGCTGAAGGCAGTCGGCGCGGCGCAGACGGCCCTCTCCGGCAAGGATGCGGCGTGTTCGATCTGCCACCGCAGGAGCGGCTATGGCACGGCCGAGGGCAAGTTCGTGATCCGGCCGATCATCGGCCCCGCGTTGCTGGCGGAGCAGACGGTGCCCGTGCACACACCGCGCGTGAAGGCGCGCGTGGGAGTCAGCCAGCGACCGGCCTACACCGAGCCGCTGCTGGCGCGCGCCGTTCGCGCGGGGCTCGATGCGTCGGGCAAGCCGCTCGATCCGGTGATGCCTCGATATGCATTGAACGATGAGGAGATGCGGGCACTGTCGGCCTATCTCTTCTCGTTGTCGGCGCAGCCCTCGCCCGGTGTCGACGAAGAGGAGATGCACTTCGCCACCGTGATCCAGCCTGGCGTGGCACCCGAGCGACGGCGCGCGATGATCGACGTGATGCAGGCGTTCGTGAGGGACAAGGGAGCGAACGTACGCTCGGACGACCGGCGGCGCGAGGCCGGCAACATGCGGATGTACCGCTCGTACCGCAAGTGGGTGCTGCATGAGTGGGTTCTCAGTGGTCCCAGCGAAACCTGGGACGCGCAGCTGGAGGCCTACTATCGCAAGCAGCCGGTGTTTGCCCTTGTGGGGGGTATCGGGAGCGCGAACTGGGCACCGATCCATGCCTTCTGCGAGCGACTGGAAGTCCCCAGCGTGTTCGCGCAAGCCGATGTGCCCGTGGTGAGCGGCACGAACAACTACAACTTCTATTTGTCCAGGGGTGTCGCGCTCGAGGCGGAGGTGCTGGCCCGCTACCTGCGCGATCAGCCTGGTTCCGGAAAGATCGTCCAGGTGTTCCGTCGCGACGACGCCGGTTCGACCGCGGCGGCCACACTGCGCAAGGCGCTGGCGACGCCAGCGGCCCCGACGCTCGAGGACCGCACACTCGACGGCCAGGCCGACGACGCGTTCTGGAGCACGGTGGTCGCCGGCAACCCCGCGGCGGTCGTGCTGTGGCTCGGTGCTGCAGACCTCAAACAGGCGGCCCGGCCACTGGCCCGCGCGTCCGGCATCCCGCTGTACCTGTCATTCGAACTGCTTGACGGCAAGCTCCCCGACGCCGCCCTCACGGCCGGCGGCAACGCCCGCTGGGTGTATCCGTCCGACTTGCCGCCGCGGCGCGAGGCACGCCTGCTGCGCAGCAAGGTGTGGTTTCACAACAAGGGCATCGCGATCACCGACGAGGCGGTGCAGATCAACGCGCTGTTCGCGATGACGGTCGTCAGCGACGTGGTGGGGCACATCATGGACAGCTTCTCGCGCGACTACTTCGTCGAGCGCCTCGAGCACGTGGTCGGGCAGACGCCGATGCCGTCGCTGTACCCGCAGGTCAGCCTCGGCCCGGGCCAGCGTTTCGCCGCCAAGGGCAGCACCATCGTGCAGCTGCCGGACACCGACAAGCAGTTGCCCAAGGCGCTGTCGCCCTGGATCGTTCCATAGCGCAGGCGGCGGGGCGCCGCGTCAGGCGATCTGGCTTTCGCCGGAGGGGTTGTTCATCAGCCTGGAGATCGCAAAGGGGCGTTCGATCAACCCGAGTTCGACCGCCATCAGCGTCAGTTCAGCGGCATTGCGCAGGCCGAGCTTTTGCATCAGCGTGGCGCGGTGCTTCTCGACGGTCTTGGGGCTGAGGCTGAGGAACTCTGCCGCGGTCCGGTTGGTGCGGCCTTCGGCGATGAGCTGCAGGATGCTGCGCTCGCGGCGGGTCAGGGCGTCGAGCCGCGACGACTTCGCACCGTTGCCGGCGGGATAGAGGAAGCTCTGAACGACATGGGCCGAGACATCCGGGCTGAGGTAGTTCTTGCCCTTGGCGACCGATCGGATGGCCATCAGCAGCTCGTCGAGCGAGGCGTCCTTGAGCACGTAGCCGTCGGCGCCAGCGCGCAGCGACTCGCGCACGTAGTCTTCCGTCTTGAACGACGTGAGGATCATGACCTTGACGTCAGGCTGGCGCCGCTTGATCTGCTGCAGGATCTCGAGGCCGCTCGCATCGACGAGCGCGATGTCCATCAGCACCACATGGGGATCGCAGTTGAGCGAGGACTGCATCGCCTCCCTGCCGCTGGACGCGTGGGCGACGATCTGGAACTCATCGTGCGCCGAGATCAGCGCGGCAAGCCCGAGGCGGAAGAGGGTGTTGTTGTCGACGAGGACGAGACGGATGCTCATGAGTGTGTCCGGTTGACCGGCCTTTTTCGATCGGGTGGCGCAATGCCAGTGTCTGGCGTGTCGCCGTCGGCGTGATTCACGAGGATGGGTCGGCCCGTGGCCGATACCGCGAAGGTCCAGTCGCGGTAGGTCTTGAGCCCTTCGAAGAACTGGTAGCCGCGGGCAAAGCCCGCCTGCTTGATGGGTTCCTTGTCGGAGACGCTGTACACGCCGGCGATGCGGTTGCCCACGTGAAGCACGCCCCACTCGGCACCGCCGGTCACGGGGTCCGGATAGGGGCGCCTGAGGTGGCGCACCGGCACGGGGTAGCGGTCGTCCTCGAGAAGATCCGCAAGGCTGGCCGGCAGCACGCGCGGGCTCCCCGGCGGCGCGCCGAAGTAGTAGCGCTGGATCGCCTGTCGGTACTGGTCGCCGACGAAGAGCAGCTCCTGCTCCTGGGCGCGCTGGCGTGTCAGCGACCAGACGTCGACGGCGGCCATCAGCGCAATGCCGCCCAGCGCCAGTGCGAGGAGCAGTGCCAGCAGGACGACTCCGCCCTGCGGCCGGCGTGGTCGCGTTCGACGGAATGCGGGTCGAGACCTGGCCACCTACTTCTCCGCCACCGTGGGGCCCGCGCTCTTCCCCGCGGGCTGGATGTCGTAGACGGCACCCAGGCTCGGGTCCTGGGGCGCGATGACGACCCAATCGGCCTTCTCCGAAACGGGGTCGACCGGCACCTGGCGCAGGTACCGCTTGGCAACGA
>JAOUIM010000296.1 GCA_029884035.1 Aquincola sp.
TCGTCTCGCGCGCCTGGCCGACATAGGCCGCCACGGTGAGCCGCTCCTGATCGTCCACCAGCAGCACGTCGAGCTCGTCGCCGCCGAACAGGATCTTGCAGCTGTCGAGGATCTTGTCGAACACCGGCTGCGTATCGGCCACCGAACTGCTGATCACGCGCAGGATGTCGGCCGAAGCCTTCTGCTGCTCCAACGCTTCCTTCGTCTCGTTGAAAAGCCGCACGTTCTCGATCGCGATCACCGCCTGGTCGGCGAAGGTCTTCAACAACTCGACCTGCTTGTCGGGCAGGCACCCCACCGCCGTGCGGATGACCGAGACGGCGCCGATCGCCACGCCGTCGCGCATCATCGGCACGACGGTCATCGCGCGGTAGCCGCTGAGCGCGAAGTTGCGCTTGCCCGCCTGGTACGGTGTGTCGTCGGCGAGCACGTCGCCAACGTCGATCAGGCGGCCCTGCAGCAGCGCGGCACCATGCATGTAGTCCGGCGTCAACGGTACCGGAAAGCGCTCGCGCCACTGGTCCGCCAGTCGCGCGTTGCTCTCGGCGATGGCGCGCAGGACCACCTTGTCGCCGACTGGCTGGCTGACCGCCACCGCCGCGTTGTCGAACAGCCGCACACCGGCGCGCACGATGGCATCGAACACCGGCTGCACGTCGGCGGGCGATTCGCTGATGACGCGCAGAATGTCGCTGGTGGCAGTCTGCCGCTCCAGCGCCTCCTGCGTCTCGTTGAAAAGGCGCGCGTTCTCGATTGCGATCACGGCCTGGTCGGCGAAAGTCTGCGCCAGCGCAACCTCCTGGGCGTCGAACTCGCCGGCCTGCGCGCGCAGGATCGCCAGGCAGCCGACTGCCTTGCCCTCCCGCAGCAGTGGCACGAACAGCGCCGAGTGATAACCCAACGCGACCGCGAGCTGCGGCATGCGCGGAAAGCGCGACGCGCCCGCGACCGTGTCGGCCACGGCGATCAAGCGCGAGTCGAGGATGCAGGAGCCGGCGCCGCTGCCGTGGTCGAGCGGCCAAGGCCGGAGGAACCCACCCTGCGCCGGCGTCTGGCCGTCGCCGGCGAAGGCGACGCTTTCGATCATGTCGCCCTTGGGCATCGCCAGCGCGACGGCCTTGCCGGCAAACAGCCGCCGGCAACTCTGCACGATGGCGTCGAAGACCGGCTGCGTGTCGGTGACCGAGCCGCTGATCACGCGCAGGATCTCGGCCGTCGCCGTCTGCTGCTCGAGCGCCTCCCTGGTCTCGTTGAACAGCCGCACGTTCTCGATCGCGATCACGGCCTGGTCGGCGAAGGTCTGCACCAGGCCGATCTCGGCGACGGAGAACGGCCTGACCTGGTCTCGGTACAGTCCGATCACGCCGATTGACTGTCCTTCGCGAACCATCGGCACCGACAACATGGTGCGAAAGCCGAAGCGCTGCTGATTCACCTTGGCGTCGGGATAGTCGCTGTCGAGCAGCGGCACGATGTCTTCGACATGGACGAAGCGCTTGTCGACGAATGCGCGCCCGCTCGTCACCGTGCGCTTGATCGGCACTGGCATCGTCTGCACGAGATCGATGCCGCGTTGCGTGTCACCGGCCGATGCGGCCCTGGCGTGCAATGCGTCGCGCTCGGCGAGCCACACCGTGCTCCATGCCCCCTTGCAGAGTGCGGCCGACCGCTCGGCCACCGCATCGAGGACCGGCTGCACGTCGGCGGGCGAGCTCGACATGACGCGCAGCACCTCCGCAGTCGCCGTCTGACGTTCGAGCGCCTCCTTGGTCTCGTTGAACAGCCGCGCGTTCTGGATCGCGATCACGGCCTGGTCGGCAAAGGTCTTGAGCAGGGCCAGGTCCTGCTCCGAGAACGGGCGTGGCGGACGTCGCATCACGTTCAATGTGCCGATGCCCTGGCCTTCCCACAGCAGCGGCGCCGTGCAGCCTGCGAAATTGCCGTGTTCGCGCCCGATCTGCTTCATGTACTCGGGCATCTCGGACGCGGCGAGCGTGTCGGGCCAGTACATCAGCTCGCGCCGCTCGAGCACCATCCCGCTGAGCGTGCCGGCGAGCGGGCGCGGGTACGACGTCGACGCCCAGGACGCAAAGCTGCCGCGGAACGCCGTGGGTTGCGGCAAGGTCTGGCCGTCGGTCAGGAAGACGGCCAGGTCGTGGGTGCCGAACAGGCGCTCGCAGCTGTCGAGAATCTTCTCGAACACCGGCGTCGCATCGGCCATCGAACCGCTGACCACCTGCAGGACCTCGGCGGTAGCCGTCTGCTGCTCCAGGGCTTCCTGGGTCTCGTTGAACAGGCGCACGTTCTCGATCGCGATCACGGCCTGGTCGACGAAGGACTGCATCAGCGCGATTTCCTTGTCGCTGAACGCGCCGGCCACCTTGCGCACCACGCCGATGGTGCCGATGCATTCGCTGCCGCGCATGATCGGCAGCATCAGCGACGCGCACAGGCCACCCTCGTCGTAGATGCGCTGCTCGTGTGGCGGCAGCGTGATGGCCGACCAGTCGGGCAGGTGCAGCATGGCCTTGCCGAGCATGACGCGTGACGGGAAATTGGCCTCGGCGTCGAGCGGCACCACCGTCGCCGACGGTTCGCCGGCAGGCTTGCCCACCTTGGCTAGCGACATCACCCGATAGCCATCTCCCTCGCGGCGAATCAGCACCGCCATCTCGACATTGAAGAGCCGCAGTGCGGTGTCGACGATGGCGCGGAACACCGGCTGGATGTCGGTGGGCGATTCGCTGATGACCTTGAGGATCGCCGCCGTCGCCGTCTGCCGCTCGAGCGCCTCCTTGGTCTCGTTGAACAGCCGCGCGTTCTGGATCGCGACCACCGCCTGGTCGGCGAAGGTGCGCAGCAGCGCCAGCTCCTTGTCGGTGAACGGCCGCGGCGGCGCGCGCGCGATGTCGATCGTGCCGATGCCCTGGCCCTGCCACAGCATCGGCGCGCTGGCGAGGGAGAAGTTCGTGTATTCGTCGACCAGCCGGGACACGTACGCCGGCATCTCGTCGACGGACGCGTCGGGGATGTGAACCACGTCGCCGCGCTTCATCACGTCTTCGCTGACCGATCCGGCCAGTGGGCGCGGGTACTCGGCTTTAATCATCTCGGCGAACTTTCCGCGGTAGGCCGGGAAGTCGATCTGGCCGTCGCGCGCCAGGCAGATGCCGATCTCCTGGGTGCCGAACAGGCGTTCGCAGCTGTCGAGGATGCGCTCGAACACCGGCTGCGCATCGGCCATCGAACCGCTGATGACCTGCAGCACTTCGGCGGTCGCGGTCTGCCGCTCCAGCGCCTCCTTCGTCTCGTTGAACAGCCGCACGTTCTCGATCGCGATCACGGCCTGGTCGGCAAAGGTCTGCAGCAGCTCGACCTGGTGCGGCGTCAACTCGCCCGCCTCGATCCGGCTGACGCTGATCAGTCCGATGGCCGCGCCGTCACGCAATAGCGGCACGTTGGCCAGCGCACGGAAGCCGCGAGCCTTGGCCAGTTCCTTGTGTTCCGCGGTGGTCCTCGGGTCGGTCAGTACGTCGACAACCTGGATGGGCCGCCCAGTGCGCAGCGGATCCTGCACATAGGAGTCGTCGACCATGAGGCCGGCGCTGTAGCGCTCGAGTGCCTGGGCCGCCTGTTCACTGGTCTGCGTGAACGCCGAGAGCCGAATCCGCTCGCCGTCGAGCCGCCATACCGCGGCTGAATGGCCGTCCACCAGCCTCAGGGCGCTGCTAACGATCGCGTCGAGCACCGGCTGCACGTCGTCGGGTGACTGGGCGATGACCTTCAGAATGTCGGCGGTGGCGGTCTGGCGCTGCAGCGCGGCCTGCGTCTGGTCGAACAGGCGCGCGTTGTTGAGCGCGATCACCGCCTGCTGCGACAGGCCCTCGAGGAACGCCAGTTCGCGCGCCTCGAACGGGCTGCCACCGCTGCGCCAAACCGCCATCGCGCCCTGCACCGCGTCGCCCGACTTGAGCGGCACGACCATCAGGCGCTCGCCCAGCTGCAGCGGCGTGCCGGGGATCGGCACCGCGCGCGCATCGGCCGCGCTGTCATTGACGAACTCCGCGCGGCCGCTGGCGATCAGGCTGCCGATGATGCCGCGGCCGGGCTCGATGGCCGTGGCCTTGAGCGTGTCTGCCAGGTCGCCCAGCGCGACGATCGCGCGGTAGGTCTTGCCATCGGCATCGGGCAGGAAGATCGCGCTGTTCTGCGCCGCCAGCAGCTCCTTGGCGTGCGCGGCGATGCGGTCCATCACGGTGGACAGGTCGAGCGTGGACGAGAGGTCGCGGCCCACCTCGGACAGCGCGTTCGCCTCGCGTTCGCGGCGCTGCGTCTCGTCGAACAGGCGCGCGTTCTCGAGCGCAGTGCCCATGCTCGCGACCACGGTGGAGAGCAGTCGAATCGCGTCAGGCCCGAAGGCGTTCTCGCGTTCGTAGTCTTCCAGCACGACGCCGCCGAGGACGCGGTCGCCTCCGATGATCGGCATGATCACCGCCGACAGGCTCTGGTCCGTGCCTTCGATCGCGTGCAGCCCGATGGCGATCGACTCCGCGCGGTTGTTGACGTGCAGGGTCTCGCGCTGCAGATAGACCCGTTCCTGCACGTTGCCCGGCGGCACGACGAAGGGCGGGTGATGGTGGCGCACGCCATGCTCGAACACGTAGTAGCTGTGCAGGCTGCGCGTGGGCGCATCCCACCACCAGATGCCGATGTCGCCGGTGTTGAACACCTCGCGCAGCTTTTCGCCCACCAGGTCGACGATGGCCTGCAGGTTGAGCTCGGCGGCCATGCCCTGCTGCACGCTCGCGATCACAGCCAGCTCGGCGTTGCGCGCTTCGGTTTCTTTCAGCAGTCGCTGCGTCTCGTCGAACAGGCGTGCGTTCTCCAGCGCCACGGCCATGCTGCCCGCCAGCGTTTCGAGCAGGCGCACGTCGGATTCGGTGAAGGCGTTCTCGGCGTCCAGGCTCTGCACGGTGATGGCGCCCAGTGACTGCCCCTGCACGCGCAGCGGCACCCAGATGGCCGACTTCGGCGTCTCACCCTGC
>JAOUIM010000297.1 GCA_029884035.1 Aquincola sp.
GGCCGCGCGCGCAAGACCGTCAATCTCCCGCGGACCCTAGATCGCCGCCATGAAGCCGTCATCACGGTCCGCGACATCACCGAGCCCACTGAACCGATGTTGGTGAACGGCCGGGGCACGCTGACCGTGCAGAGTCCGCCGGGGCTTCAATGACGAACGCCCCTGGTGGGGCGTTATGTGAGTGGCGGAGACGGTGGGATTCGAACCCACGATGCAGGTTTTGCCCGCATACTCCCTTAGCAGGGGAGCACCTTCGGCCTCTCGGTCACGTCTCCGAAGTGCGGGCGATTCTACCGTGCGGGCCTGATCAGGCCACTGCGGGTTCGCCGTCAAGTTCGAATGCCCGATGTAGCGCCCTGACCGCCAGCTCCATGTATTTCTCGTCAATGACCACGCTGGTCTTGATCTCGCTGGTGGAGATCATCTGGATGTTGATGCCCTCCTCGCTCAGCGTGCGGAACATCTTGGCGGCCACACCGACATGGCTGCGCATGCCGATGCCGACGATCGAGACTTTGCAGATGCGCGGATCGCCGGCGACCTGGCTCGCACCTGTGGCCGTCGCCACATCGCTGCGGAGCAGGTCGAGCGTGCGCGGGTAATCGTTGCGGTGGACGGTGAACGAGAAATCGGTCTTGCCATCGTTCGAGACGTTCTGGATGATCATGTCCACGTCGATGTTTGCCTCGGCCACCGGGCCGAGGATGCGGAATGCCACGCCCGGTTTGTCGGGCACGCCGAGGATCGTGATCTTGGCTTCATCGCGGTTGAACGCGATGCCGGAGACGACGGCTTGTTCCATCTTCAGGCCTTCTTCGAAAGTGATCAGCGTGCCCGACTTGGCTTCCTGCTCGATCGGGATGTCCCAGTCGGTAAAGCTCGACAGCACGCGCAGTGGCACGCGGTACTTGCCCGCGAACTCGACCGAGCGGATCTGCAGCACCTTGGACCCCAGGCTGGCCATCTCGAGCATTTCCTCGAAACTGACGGTCTCCAGGCGCCGAGCCTCGGGTACGACGCGCGGGTCGGTGGTGTATACGCCATCGACGTCGGTGTATATCAGACACTCGTCGGCTTCTAGCGCGGCGGCCACCGCAACGGCCGAGGTATCGCTGCCGCCGCGTCCGAGCGTGGTGATATTGCCACCGTCATCGACGCCCTGGAAGCCCGTGATGACGACGACCTTGCCGGCGGCCAGATCGGCGCGCACGCGGGCGTCGTCGATGCGCCGGATGCGCGCCTTGGTGAACGACGAGTCGGTGTCGATCGGCACCTGCCAGCCGGCGTAGCTCACCGCGTCGACGCCTTCGGCCTGCAGCGCGATCGACAGCAGGCCTACCGACACCTGCTCGCCGGTGGCAGCAACGGTATCGAGTTCGCGCATGACCGCGGGCGTCACCTGCGCGGGCTGCAGTTCCTTGGCCAGCGCCAGCAAGCGGTTGGTTTCGCCGCTCATTGCCGAGGGCACCACGACCATCTGATGCCCTGCCCTGGCCCACTTGGCGACGCGCTTGGAGACGTTGCGGATGCGCTCGGTGGAGCCCATCGAGGTGCCACCGTACTTGTGAACGATCAGGGACATGGTGCGGGGTATCCGGTCGGCCTCGGCCGGTGGGCGCGCGAGCGAAGCAAGTCGCGCCAGAAAGCAGCCTAAACGCGAATTATAGGAAGGGGCGGTAGGTGAGCCGCTCGCCGTCGCGCTCGACGTATCCCTGCCCCACCTTGATGTGAATGCCGTGACCGCGCGTCATGCAGCGCCGAACGACTCCGACAAGGGCCAGCATCTGGGCCTCGCTGCCGATCGCCGCGTGGCGTCGTTTCAGCCAGCAGCGCAGCAGGTTGGCCTGCCGGTCGGGCGACAGGCCCTGCAGCGCCCTGATGGCCGGGGGATCACCCACGCGGCCAAGGTCTTCGACCGCAAGTTCGTCCAGCAGCTGCTGTGCCTGGTGCGCAAGTCGCGCCGTACGAGCAAACGTGGCGCGAAAGTCCGGCAGCGCACGCTCGAGCACGGGCATCACGCGGTGGCGCAGCCGGTTGCGCGTGTGGCGTTCATCCCTGTTGCTCGGGTCGTCGAGGAAGGGTAGCTGTGCATTGATGAGCCAGTGACGCACGGCGGGGGCCGCCACGTCGAGCATCGGTCGCACGAAGCGCACGCCGCCGTGACAAAAAGTCGGCGCCATGCCGGCAAGTCCCGCCATGCCGGCACCGCGACCGAGTGCGATCAGCAGCGTCTCGGCCTGGTCATCGGCGTGTTGCGCCAGCAGCACCGTGTCGATGAGGTTCTCCCGTGCCAGTCCGGCCAGCGCGTCATAGCGGGCTTCGCGGGCCTGCGCCTCGATGCTCGCGCCCGCAGTGCGTTGGACTCGGGCATGCGCGACGCACAGCCGGGTCTGGACCTGCTGACTCATCTCCGCGCAGGTCGCGCGGCAGTGATCGACAAAGGCGTCGGCAGCGTCTTGCAGGCCATGGTGAACGTGCAGCGCCCACAGCGGCGTAAGGTTCGGCCCTCCGTGCACAACGGTCCATCGCGCCTGCTCGACCAGCAGGGCGGTCGAGTCGGCGCCGCCGCTGTAGGCCACTGCGACACGGCCGGCGCTCGATGCGTTCGCCCGATGCCATGCGGCGAGTGCGCCGTACACGGGTGACGGCACGAGCGCTGCAAGCGGCGGCAAGGGCATCGTCGCGCCGCCCGGCCGGCGAGCCTCAACGCTCCTTGGTGTCCGAGAAGCGGCCGTAGGACTGCAGCCGTTCGTAGCGGCGGTCGAGCAGTTCCTTGATCTTGAGATCGGCCACCTGCCGCAATGCGTCGCCCAGCGCGCGCTTGAGCGACGCGCACATGGCCTTCAAGTCGCGGTGTGCACCACCCACCGGCTCGTTGACGATCTTGTCGATCAGTCCCAGCGCCTTGAGGCGATGCGCAGTGATGCCCAGCGCCTCGGCCGCCTCGGGCGCGCGCTCGGCTGTCTTCCAGAGGATCGACGCACAGCCTTCGGGCGAGATCACCGAGTACACGGAGTATTGCAGCATCAGGACCTGGTCGCCCACCGACAACGCGAGCGCGCCGCCCGATCCGCCTTCGCCGATGATGGTGACGATGATAGGCACCTCGAGCTGGGCCATCTCGAAGATGTTGTGGCCGATTGCCTCGCTCTGGCCGCGTTCCTCGGCGCCGATGCCCGGATACGCGCCCGGCGTGTCGACGAAGGTGAAAACCGGGACCTTGAACTTCTCGGCCAGCCGCATCAGGCGAAGCGCCTTGCGGTAACCCTCGGGCCGGCTCATGCCGAAGTTACGCGCGGCGCGCTCCTTGGTGTCGCGGCCCTTTTGGTGGCCGATCACCATGCAGGCCTGGCCATTGAAGCGTGCCAGCCCCCCCACGATCGACAGGTCGTCGGCGAACGCGCGGTCGCCGTGCAGCTCGTGGAAGTCGGTGAACAGCTCAGCCACGTAGTCGAGCGTGTACGGCCGCTGTGGATGGCGGGCGATCTGCGTCACCTGCCAGGGCGTGAGACGGCTGTAGATCTCCTTGGTCAACTGCTGGCTCTTCTGGTCGAGGCGGCCGATTTCGTCGGAAATGTCGACGGCCGACTCGTTCTGCACGTAGCGCAGCTCTTCGATCTTGGCGTCGAGTTCGGCGATGGGTTGCTCGAATTCGAGGAAGTGTCGCTTTGACATCGGGTCAATACTCCACTGGCAAGGGGTCGAGGCTGCGCCAGATATACCACGTGGCGACGGATCGGTAAGGGGCCCAGGCGTCACCGACCTCGCGCGCTTCGACGCGGGTCACCGGCTCTCCGCTGAAGTAGTTGACGCTGATGCCCTTGAGCAGGCCGAGGTCGTCGAGCGGCAGGACGTTGGGGCGCATCAGGTGGAAGATGAGGAACATTTCCGCCGTCCAGCGGCCGATGCCGCGGATCGCCACCAACTCCTCGACGATCGCCTCGTCGTCCATCTGCTGCCACTGACGAACGTGCACGGTGCCGTCGGCAAAGTGCTTCGCCAGGTCACGCAAGTACTCGACTTTGCGCGCCGACAGCCCGGCACCGCGCATGTCGACGGACTCCAGTCCCAGCACGCCCGCCGGGGGCAGCCTGTTGCTCGGCGCGTTCACCAGTGTCGCAAAACGCTCCCATACCGACTGGGCGGCCTTCACCGAGATCTGCTGACCGACGATCGAGCGTGCCAGCGTCGTGAAGGCATCACCTCGGCTTTGCAGCCTGGCCTCGCCGAATTGCGGGATCAGTTTCTTCATGACGCGGTCGCGCCGCGCGAGATGCTTGCAGGCCTCGTCCCAGTAGCTCGGAGTGAATGCGGCGGCTGCCAACCTGACCATCAAGCTTTGACCCAGGTGGTGCCTTGCGGGGTGTCCTTCAACTCGACCCCCTTGGCCGCCAGATCCTTGCGGATGCGGTCGGCCTCGGCATAGTTCTTGGCGGCCTTGGCGGCCTGGCGCGCGTTGATCGCGGCCTCGATCGCCGTGGCGTCCAAGCCGCCCTGCAGGTAACTGCGCGGCACCTGCTGCAGGATGCCCAATGTGCCCCCCAGCAACCGCAGCAACGCCGCCGTCTGGGAAGATCGCGTGCGGTTGACCTCGTTGGCGAGTTCGAACAGGACCGCGAGTGCGACCGGCGTGTTGAAGTCCTCGTTCATCGCCGCGCGGAACGCGGCGGCCTGTGGCTGCGACCAGTCGACCTCGCCGTGCGACGGCTCCACACCGTCGAGCGCGGTGTACAGACGCCGCAGCGCCGAGCGTGCGTCGTCGAGGTTCGCATCACTGAAATTGAACGGGCTGCGGTAGTGCGTGCGCAGCATGAAGAAGCGCAGCGTCTCGCCGTCGTAGCGCGCCAGCACGTCGCGTATCGTGAAGAAGTTGCCCAGCGACTTGGACATCTTCTCGTTGTCGATGTTGAGAAAGCCGTTATGCAGCCAGTAGCGAACGAAGGTGCCGCCGCTGGCGCCCTCGCTCTGGGCGATCTCGTTCTCGTGGTGCGGGAAGATCAGGTCCA
>JAOUIM010000298.1 GCA_029884035.1 Aquincola sp.
GTCGGGCGTGACCTCGACGATGCGAAAACGCCAATCCTCCCAGCGGTTGGGCGCCTTCTCGCGCTCCATCACCACCGCGACGTGAAGGCTGGGCCGGTCCATCTCAGCGCGCGCCGGGCCACCGCAAGCAGGCTGGGCACCCCTGGGGCCACGCAGGGGCCCAGGCCGGGTCCGACGCGCAGCGGGCTTGGAGGCTCATGATCGACTCAGGTGGTCTTGGAGATCGAAATCGTCGGGAACTTCGCGCTGAAGTCCTTCGCCTTGCCGGCGATCTTCACCGCGACCTGGCGCGCCACCGTCTTGTAGATGCCGGCAATCTCGCCGTCGGCGTCGCTCACCACCGTCGGCCGGCCAGCGTCGGCCTGCTCGCGGATCGCCAGGGCCAGCGGCAGCGCGCCGAGATAGTCGACCCCGTACTCGGCCGCCATCTTCTTGCCGCCTTCGGCGCCGAAGATGTGCTCGACATGGCCGCAGGCTGAGCAAACGTGCACCGCCATGTTCTCGACGATGCCCAGGATCGGCACGCCGACCTTCTCGAACATCTTCAGGCCCTTGCGCGCGTCGAGCAGCGCAATGTCCTGCGGCGTGGTGACGATCACCGCGCCGGTCAGCGGCACGCGCTGGGACAGCGTGAGCTGGATGTCGCCGGTGCCCGGTGGCATGTCGACGATCAGGTAGTCGAGCTCGCCCCATGTCGTCTGGCGCAGCAGTTGCTCCAGCGCCTGGGTGGCCATCGGGCCGCGCCAGATCATCGGGTTGTCGACATCGACAAGGAAGCCGATCGACATCACCTGCACGCCGTAGTTCTCGAGCGGCTCCATCGTCTTGCCGTCGGTGCTCTCCGGGCGGCCCTCGATACCCATCATCATCGGCTGGCTGGGCCCGTAGATGTCGGCGTCGAGGATGCCCACCGTCGCGCCCTCGGCCGCCAGCGCGAGCGCAAGGTTCACCGCCGTCGTGCTCTTGCCCACGCCGCCCTTGCCCGAGGCCACCGCGACCACGTTCTTGATCGTCGGCAGCAACTGCACGCCGCGCTGGACCGCGTGCGCAATGATCCTGGAGGACAGGTTGACGCTGACGTTCTCGACCCCCGGCAGCGTCCGGACTGCGGCGATCAGCGCCTTGCGCAGCGCCGCGATCTGGCTCTTGGCCGGATAGCCGAGCTCGACGTCGAACGAGACGTCGCCGCCCTCGACCTTGAGGTTCTTCAGCTGGCGGGTGGACACGAAGTCCTTGCCCGTGTTGGGATCGACGACGGTCTTGAGGGCGTCGGAGACGGCGGTGTCGGTGAGGCTCATGAAAGGGGGGAAGAACGGGGATTCGAAGCGCGCAAGTCTAGGCCCATCTCTAGAATCCCCCCATGCCACGCAAGCTCTTCGTCACCACCGCCCTGCCCTACGCCAATGCCCCGTTCCATCTCGGGCACATGATGGAGTACATCCAGGCCGACATCTGGGTGCGGTTCCAGCGCATGCAGGGCCACGAGGTGCACTTCGTCTGCGCCGACGACGCGCACGGCGCCGCGATCATGATCGCGGCCGACAAGGCTGGCAAGACGCCGCAGCAGTTCGTCGCCGAGATCGCCGGCGGCCGCCGGCCCTACCTCGACGGCTTTCACATCGGGTTCGACAACTGGCACTCGACCGACGGACCGGAGAACCACGAACTCGCGCAGGACATCTACCGCGCCTTGCGCAAGGAGGGCCTGATCGCCGAGCGCGCCGTCGAGCAGTTCTTCGACCCCGTGAAGTCGATGTTCCTGGCGGATCGGTATATCAAGGGCGAGTGTCCGAACTGCGGCGCCAAGGACCAGTACGGCGACAACTGTGACAACTGCGGCGCGGTCTATTCGCCCACCGACCTCAAGAATCCCTACTCCGCGCTGTCGGGTGCGGCGCCCGTGCTCAAGTCCAGCGCGCACTACTTCTTCCAGCTCAGCTCGGCGCGCTGCATCGAGTTCCTGCAGCAGTGGACGGCCACGCCCGGGCGGCTGCAGCCCGAGGTGCTGAACAAGATCCGCGAGTGGTTCGCGACCGACGGCGAGGGCCACGTGAGCCTGGCCGACTGGGACATCAGCCGCGACGCGCCTTACTTCGGCATCCGCATCCCGGACACGGCGGACAAGTACTTCTATGTCTGGCTCGACGCACCGGTGGGCTACCTGGCGTCGCTGAAGAACTACTTCGGCAAGAAGGGCTGGGACTTCGATGCCTTCATGGCCGACCCGGCGGTCGAGCAGATCCACTTCATCGGCAAGGACATCGCCTACTTCCACACCCTGTTCTGGCCCGCGATGCTGCACTTCAGCGGTCGCAAGACGCCTGACAAGGTGTACGTGCACGGTTTCATCACGCTCGGCGGCGACAAGATGAGCAAGAGCCGAGGCACCGGCCTGTCGCCGCTGCGCTACCTCGAAGTCGGCCTGAACGCCGAGTGGCTGCGCTACTACATCGCGGCCAAGCTGAACGCCCGCGTCGAGGACATCGAGTTCAACCCCGAGGACTTCATCGCCCGCGTCAACAGCGATCTGGTGGGCAAGTACGTCAACATCGCCAGCCGCGCGGCCGGGTTCCTCGCCAAGCGCTTCGGCGGCAGGCTGTCGGCCGACCTCGGCGTGGAGGGCCGTGCGCTGCTCGACGGTCTGCGCGGCGCCAGCGGCAATGTGCGCGAACTCTACGAGGAACGCGAATTCGGCAAGGCACTGCGCGAGGTGATGCTGCTTGCCGACCGCGTCAATGAATATGTCGACCGTCACAAGCCCTGGGATCTGGCCAAGCAGGCGGGCATGGACGCTGCCCTGCACGACGTGTGCAGCGTGTGCATCGAGGCGTTCCGCGTGCTCACCGTGTTCCTCAAGCCGGTGATGCCCGCGCTGGCAGCGCAAGTCGAGGCCTTCCTCAAGATTTCGCCGCTGGACTGGCACGACGCGACGCGCTCGCTGGGCGCGCACACGATCGGCACCTACCAGCACCTGATGCAGCGTGTGGACGCGAAGCAGGTCGACGCACTGCTCGAACCGCCCGCACCCGCGACCATCACGCCGGGCGGCGAGGCGTTGGCGGCCGAGATCGGCATCGATGACTTTGCCAAGGTCGACCTGCGCATCGCCCGGATCGTGAACGCCGAGCACGTCGAAGGCAGCGACAAGCTGCTGCGACTGACGCTGGACGTCGGCGAGGGCCGCATGCGCAATGTCTTGTCGGGCATCAAGAGCGCATACAAGCCCGAAGACCTGATCGGCAAGATGACCGTGATGGTGGCCAACCTGGCGCCGCGCAAGATGAAGTTCGGCGTCAGCGAGGGCATGGTGCTGGCGGCCAGCCATGCCGACGAGAAGGCCCATCCGGGGCTGTACGTGCTCGAGCCCTGGCCGGGCGCCGAGCCCGGATTGCGCGTGCGCTGAGTTCGGCGCAGGCCCGACCCCACCGGCGCCATGCGCCACTCCCAAGCCTCGCCCGCCCGGCGCGAGGCCTTGTCGCGCGCAAGTCATGCGCTTATGATGCATCTATCATGCACATCGCATTAACATAGCGAGGCACCCATGGAGCTGAAGACGGCGCGGCTCACCTTGCTGATCGACCCTGCCAAGAAGGCCGCCTTCGAGGACCTGTGCGCACGCCAGGACCTGACGCCATCGCAGGTGGTGCGGCAGCTCATCCGCGACTACCTGTCGCAGCACGGCGTGACCTACGTGCCCAGTGGCACGAGCAACGAGGCCGCCGCGCGGCGCCAGATGACCGGACCACGTGCGCGGGCCAAAGCGCAGCACCGCGGCTGACGCGCATTGCCGCTGCGCCAAGAGCGACGACCGATGCCCGGACCGACCGCCATCACCGACTGGGTTCATCTCGACTGGCTGCTGATCCTGGTCGCCGCCTGGCTGCTGGTGGGGCTGGCCGGGGTGTTCGCATTGCGACGCTTCCGCTTCGTCTCGCGCGTCCTGTTCCCGCTCGGCAGCGTCGTCGGTGTCGCGCTGTTCGGCGTGTCAATGAGCGCCATGTTCGGCAGTCCCGAAGTCGCCATCCTGCGGATCGGCCTGCCGACGCTGCCCTTCCACCTGCGGCTGGACAGCCTGTCGGCGTTCTTCCTGGCCGTCATCGGCGCCACGTCGGCCGGCGTCTCGGCCTTCGCGGCGGGCTACTTCCGCCGCGGCGAGGGCACGCCGCCGGGCCTGCTGTGCCTCGAATACCACGTATTCCTGGTCGGCATGGTGGGCGTGGTGCTGGCCGACGATGCCTACGCCTTCATGGTGATGTGGGAGACGATGGCGCTGTCGTCCTTCTTCCTGGTGACGGCCAACCACCGCATCGCCGAGATCCGGCGCGCCGGCTACCTCTATCTGCTGGTGGCCCACGTGGGCGCGATCGGCATCCTGTTGTGCTTCGGCGTGCTGCAGGCCAACACTGGGGACTACACGTTTGCCAACATGCGCGCCCAGGCGCTGTCGCCGTTCTGGGCCTCGGCCGCCTTTGGGCTGGCCGTGTTCGGCTTCGGTGCCAAGGCGGGCATCGTGCCGCTGCACGTGTGGCTGCCCGAGGCGCACCCGGCAGCACCCTCGCCCGTGTCGGCGCTGATGAGCGGCGTGATGCTCAAGACGGCCATCTACGGCCTGCTGCGGGTGGTGTTCGACCTGCTGCATACGCAGCTGTGGTGGTGGGGCGTGGCCCTGCTGGCCATCGGGCTGGTCACCGCCCTGTTCGGCGTGGTCTTCGCGGCGGTGCAGGTCGACATGAAGCGCCTGCTCGCCTATTCGTCGATCGAGAACATCGGCCTGCTGATGGCGGCCATCGGGCTGGGCGTGGTCTTCTCCGCTTACGGGATGAAGACGCTGGCCGCCCTCGCACTCACGGCCGGCCTGTACCACGTCGCAAGCCACGCGATGTTCAAGAGCCTGCTGTTCCTCGGCACGGGCTCGGTGCTGCATGCGACCGCGGAGCGCAACCTCGGCAAGCTCGGTGGACTGATCCGCACCATGCCGTGGGTAGCCTGCGTCACTCTGGTGGGC
>JAOUIM010000299.1 GCA_029884035.1 Aquincola sp.
CGCCGCGCTCGACACCTGGGGCGAGATCAGCTTCAACTACGCCGCCACCGACAGTTCCGACTACGCCGCGACGCCGGCAACGGCCTGACAGGAGAACATGACCATGATGACCAACCCCACCGGCCGCCTGACGCAGGGCCAGTTCAGCTTCCTGCCCGACCTCACGGACGCCGAAATCGCGCTGCAGGTCGAGTACGGATTGAAGAAGGGCTATGCCTGGAGCGTCGAGTACACCGACGACCCGCATCCGCGCAACACCTACTGGGAGATGTACGGCATGCCGATGTTCGACCTGACCGACGCTGCCGGCGTGCTGGCCGAGATGAAGGAGTGCCGCAAGACCTTCCCCCACCACTACATCCGTCTGATGGCCTTCGATTCGACGCGCGGCATCGAGTCCATCGCGATGAGCTTCATCGTCAACCGCCCCGCACGCGAGCCCGGCTTCCGGCTCGTGCGGCAGGAGGGGGTGGGTCGAACGATGCGCTACACGGTGCAGTCGTACGCCACGGACCGTCCCGAGGCCGAGCGCTACGGCGCCTGAGCGGGCCCGCGCAATGACCACGCCGCTGTACGCGATTCCCGGCGCCCCCGCGACCAGCGCGCCGGGTGTCACGGAAGCGGCGGGCGTGGCCCCGCCGCGCACCGTCGCGCAGGTGCTGGCGCAGAGCCAGGTCGAGGCGGTGCTCGACGAACTGGATCGCGACCTCGTGGGCCTGAAGCCCGTCAAGCAGCGCATCCGCGACATCGCCGCGCTGCTGGTGATCGACAAGCTGCGACTCGCGCACGGCCTCGCCGCCGCCACACCGAGCCTGCACATGTGCTTCACCGGCAACCCGGGCACCGGCAAGACCACGGTGGCGATGCGCATGGCGCAGATCCTTCACCGCCTGGGCTACGTGCGCAAAGGGCATCTGGTCGCGGTGACGCGCGACGACCTGGTGGGCCAGTACATCGGCCACACCGCGCCCAAGACCAAGGAAGTCCTGAAGAAGGCGATGGGCGGCGTGCTGTTCATCGACGAGGCGTACTACCTGTACCGCCCGGAGAACGAGCGCGACTACGGCGCCGAAGCGATCGAGATCCTGCTGCAGGTCATGGAGAACCAGCGCGACGACCTGGTGGTCATTCTCGCCGGCTACAAGGACCGCATGGACACCTTCTTCCAGAGCAATCCGGGCATGAGCAGCCGCATCGCGCACCACATCGACTTCCCCGACTACGCCAGCGACGAGCTGATGGCGATCGCCGAACGAATGCTCGCGGGCATGGCCTACCGCTTCGCGCCCGAGGCGCGTGCCGCCTTCGACGAGTACCTTGCGCGGCGTCTGCAGCAACCCCATTTCGCCAATGCGCGCAGCGTGCGCAACGCGCTCGACCGCGCGCGGCTGCGCCAGGCCAGCCGTCTGTTCGCCGAGCGCGACCGCGTGCTGACCGAGGCCGATCTCACGACGCTCGACGAGCGCGACATCCGCGCCAGCCGCGTCTTCGCTTCCTGAACCTCGAAAGACCGCCATGCCCCTGTCCGGACGCTGGACCCTGACCCGCTACCTGATCGAGGAGCGCCGACGCTACCCGCAGGCCAGCGGCGATCTCAACGCGCTGATCCTCGACGTCGCACTGGCCTGCAAGGCGATCGCGCGCATCGTCGCGATGGGCTCGCTCGGCGAGGCGATGCCTGCGGGCGGCAGCACCAACGTGCAGGGCGAGGTGCAGAAGCCGCTGGACGTGCTGTCCAACGAGATCTTCGTGCGCATGAACGAGTGGAATGGCCACCTCGCCGGGATGGCCAGCGAGGAGATGGAAAAGCCCGCGCAGATCCCCGCAAGCTACGCGCGCGGCAAGTACCTGCTCGTCTTCGATCCGCTCGACGGCTCGTCGAACATCGATGTCAACGTCTCGGTCGGCAGCATCTTCTCGATCCTGCGCGCGCCCGACGAGATCGTCGACAGCGGCCGCGACGTGACCGCCGACGACTTCCTGCAGCCGGGCGCGACCCAGGTCGCCGCGGGCTACGCGATCTACGGCCCGACGACGATGCTGGTGCTGTCGGTCGGCAACGGCGTGGCCGCGTTCACGCTCAATCCCAATCTCGGCGAGTTCGTGCTCTCGCACCCCGACATCAAGGTGCCGGCGGACACGACGGAGTTCGCCATCAACTCGAGCAACAGCCGCTTCTGGGAACCCCCTGTCAAGCGCTACGTCGACGAGTGCCTGGCCGGCCGCAGCGGCCCACGCGGCAAGGACTTCAACATGCGCTGGATCGCCAGTCTGGTGGCCGAGGCGCACCGCATCCTGATGCGCGGCGGCGTGTTCATGTATCCGCGCGACACCAAGGATTCAGGCAAGAACGGCCGCCTGCGGTTGCTGTACGAAGCCAACCCGATCGGTTTCGTGATGGAGCAGGCCGGCGGCCGCGCGAGCACCGGCCGCCAGCCCGTGCTGGGCGTCAAGCCGGCCGAACTGCACCAGCGCATCGGCTTCGTCTTCGGCTCCAGGCACGAGGTCGAACGCATCGAGCGCTACCACCACGAGCCGGCCACGCGCGACGCCGGTACGCCGCTGTTCGCCGAGCGCAGCCTTTTCAGAGACTGGGAGTCCACGAGATGAGCGAACGCCACCCCATCATCGCGATCACCGGCAGCAGCGGCGCCGGTACGTCGTCGGTGACGCGCACCTTCGACAACATCTTCCGGCGCGAGAACGTCAAGGCCGCGATCATCGAAGGCGACAGCTTCCACCGCTACGACCGCAAGGAGATGCGCGAGCGGCAGGCGCTGGCCGAGAAGTCGGGCGACAAGCATTTCAGCCACTTCGGACCCGACAACAACCTGTTCGCCGAACTCGAGCAACTGTTCCGCAGCTACAGCGAGACCGGTACGGGGCGCCGCCGCAAGTACCTGCACGACCCGGTCGAGGCCGCGCCCTACCAGCAGGAGCCCGGCACCTTCACGCCCTGGGAAGACCTCTCCGGGGGCACCGACATGCTGTTCTACGAAGGACTGCACGGCGCGGTGGTCACGCCCGAGGTCAACATCGCGCGGTACCCCGACCTGCTGATCGGCGTGGTACCGGTGATCAACCTCGAGTGGATCCAGAAACTCTGGCGCGACAAGAACGTGCGCGGCTACACCGCCGAGGCGGTCACCGACACGATCCTGCGCCGCATGCCCGACTATGTGCACTACATCGTGCCGCAGTTCATGCACACGCATGTCAACTTCCAGCGAGTGCCGGTGGTCGACACCAGCGATCCGTTCATCGCGCGCGACATCCCGTCGCCCGACGAGAGCCTGTGCGTGATCCGCTTCGCCAACCCGAAGGGCATCGATTTCCCGTATCTGCTGAACATGATCAACAACTCGTGGATGAGCCGCGCCAACACGATCGTGGTGCCGGGCGGCAAGATGGAGCTGGCGATGCAGCTGATCTTCACGCCCTTCATCTGGCGCATGGTCGAGCGGCGTCGGCGCGCGGTGGGAGCGCTGTGATGGCCGGTGCGAGCACCGACCGCGTGATCCGCCATGACGGCGGCGCCCCATCGAACGATCTGGCCAACGCGCTGCGCTTCCTCGCGATCGATGCGGTGCAGCAGGCCAACTCGGGCCACCCCGGTGCGCCGATGGGCATGGCCGAGATGGCGGTGGCGCTGTGGACCGGCCACCTGCGCCACAACCCGGCCAACCCGCGCTGGCCCGATCGCGACCGCTTCGTGCTGTCCAACGGACACGCGTCGATGCTGCTGTACGCGCTGCTGCACCTGACCGGCTACGACCTGCCGATGAGCGAGCTGCAGCGCTTCCGCCAGCTGCACAGCAAGACACCGGGACACCCGGAGGTCGGTGTCACGCCCGGCGTGGAAACCACCACCGGCCCGCTCGGCCAGGGCCTGGCCAACGCGGTGGGCATGGCGCTGGCCGAGCAGCGGCTCGCGGCCGAGTTCAACCGCCCGGGCCACGCCATCGTCGACCATCGCACCTACGTCTTCCTCGGCGACGGCTGCCTGATGGAAGGCATCAGCCACGAGGCGTGCTCGGCCGCCGGCGTGTGGAAGCTGAACAAACTGATCGCGCTGTACGATGACAACGGCATCTCGATCGACGGCCCGGTGGCGGGGTGGTTCGGCGACGACTCGCCGGCGCGCTTCCGCGCCTACGGCTGGAACGTGATCGGCCCGGTGGACGGCCACGACGTCGAGGCCGTCGGTCAGGCGATCGCGCAGGCGCAGCGCGGCACCGAGCGGCCGACGCTGATCGTGTGCCGCACCACGATCGGCCGCGGCTCGCCCGGCCGCGAGGGCACGGCCCGGTCGCACGGCGAGCCGCTGGGCGCCGACGAGGTGCGCGCCACGCGCGAGGCGCTCGGCTGGCTGCACGCGCCGTTCGAAATCCCGCGCCAGATCGCGCGGCGCTGGGACCAGCGCGCGCTCGGCGCCGAGCGCGAGGCGCACTGGCAGGCCGCGTTTGCCGCCTACCGCGCTGCGCATCCCGCACTCGCGGCCGAGTTCGAGCGCCGCACGGCCGGCGCGCTGCCCGAGGACTTCGACGCCACGCGGCACGCCGCGCTGGATCGTTTCGGCAGCGCGAGTGAAGCGGTGGCCACGCGCAAGGCCTCGCAGCAGGTGCTCACCGCGCTCGCGCCGCATCTGCCGGAACTGCTCGGCGGATCGGCCGACTTGACCGGGTCGAACCTCACCGACTTCCCCGGCTGCGGCGCGGTGCGCGGCGGACAAAAGGGTGGGCGCCACATCAACTACGGCGTGCGCGAATTCGGCATGGCCGCGGTGATGAACGGCGTCGCGCTGCACGGCGGCTTCATCCCCTACGGCGGCACGTTCCTGACCTTCAGCGACTACAGCCGCAATGCGATCCGCATGGCCGCGCTGATGAAGCAGCGCGTCGTCCACGTCTTCACGCACGATTCGATCGGGCTCGGCGAGGACGGTCCGACGCACCAGAGCATCGAGCACGCCGCCTCGCTGCGGCTGATCCCGG
>JAOUIM010000016.1 GCA_029884035.1 Aquincola sp.
CGATCAGCGCCTGCGTGGCGTGGCGGGTTTCGAGACCGCTTGGATCCAGCAGACCGCCGGCAGCAGCGGCGCGCGCGCCGCGGTCGCCGTGCTCGACAGTGGCGTGACGCCGCACCCCGAGCTCAGTGGCCGCCTGCTGCCGGGCTACGACATGGTGAGCGACAGCGTGTACGCCAACGACGGCGACGGGCGGGACGCCGACCCGAGCGACCCCGGCGACTGGGTCGATGCGGCCGACCGAACGAAGGACCCGGCACGCTTCGGCAGTTGCATCGACGAGCCCAGCTCCTGGCATGGCACCGCGATCGCCGGGATGCTCGGCGGCGCCACCGACAATGGCGCCGGCACGGCGGCAACGAACTGGCGCACGCCGGTGCTGCCAGTGCGCGTGGCGGGCAAGTGCGGCGCCGAGGTCGGCGACATCGTCGACGGCATGCGCTGGGCCGCAGGGCTCGACGTGTGCAAGCGCAGCGACACCGCTGGCAACTGCGTCGAGATGGCACCGCGCAATGCCAACCCGGTCAAGGTCGTGAGCATCAGCTTCGGTGGCACCGGCGACTGCGCGCCCTACCAAAGCGCGATCGACGAGCTGCGCCGGATCGGCGTCGTCATCACGGCCGCGGCGGGCAACGAATGGACTACGCCCACGCGGCCGGCCAAGTGCCCGGGCGTGGTGGGTGTCGTTGCGCTCAACCGCGACGGCTTCAAGACGAACTACTCGAATTTCGGCACCGAACTGACGGCCAGCGGCATCGCCACCGTTGGCGGCGACGACGACGATCCCACCGCGCGCTGGAGCGCGCTGGCCGACAGCGGCTTGCTCGCCATCGGCAACACAGGCAGCACGGTGCCAGCCGCCGCCGACTACTTCTTCTACTACGGCACCAGCTTTTCGACGCCCATTGCCGCCGGCGCCGTGAGCCTGATGCTCTCGGTCAACCCGGGCCTCAGCTACGACCAGATCGTGCAGGGCCTGCGCGTGTCCGCACGCCCGCATGTGAGATCGACGTTGCCCGGCGTGCAGGCCTGCAGCGCATCCAACCCCGGCCGCTGCCTGTGCACCACCGCGACCTGCGGCGCGGGCATCCTCGACGTGGTCCAGGCGCTGATCTACGCGCGCGACCCCGCGGCCTACGTCGTGCCGGCTCGTTCCGGCGAGGTGATCGACGCCGCCGATCTGCGCGTGGCTGCGGCGCTGGGTCCCGACCGACCGCCCAACAGCAGCGGCGGTGGGGCTGTCAGTGGCGGCGGCGGTGGCGGCGTCGCCGGCGGGTCCTGGCTCGCCGCCTTGGCGCTGGCGGCCCTCGCGCTGGCGCGACGCCGACGCTGACCGGCCCTCAGCGCGACGTCGGCGACGTCGCGGCGCAGGGTGCCAGGCCGGCGCTGCCCAGTGCCGGGAGGTTGGCCGCGCGCAATTGCTCGGCCACATCCGGCATGACATTCTCGAACCGCAGGCGCCACTCGGTTCCAGCGGCGCGCAGGGCGGCGACGCGGGCAGTGCGCACGCCACGTTTGGCGAACACGTCGAGCGCCGCCTGTGCAGCAGCCTGGGTGTCGTAGCGGCCGAGCGAGACTGTAAGCTGACCCTCCGGCGCCGCGGGCAGCCTCACTTCCTCGAAGCTCACCCGCAAGCGCGTCAACTCCTCGCCCTTTCGGGCCAGCGGCTCGCGCCCGGCAAAGGGGCCGAGGACGACACCGTACTGGGCAGCGACCTCGCGACTGGCACGGATCCAGCCGCGCTCGGGCAGCACCGCCGCCAGCGCCTGCTCGGCCGCATCGATCGAGCCCGACGCGAGCGGCCCCGACTCGAGGCAAACACCCTGCGGCGCTGAAGCGCTCGCGACGGGTGCCGCCGCCAAAGCAGCCTTCGCGGCCTGCAGGGCGGCCTGCGCGGCTGCCGGCGGGAGCACGCGCACCAGGTCGGGCTGGACCTGCTGCGCAAGGCGCGACGGGTCGCGGTCGTTCATGGGCGAGTAGCCCCATACGGTGCCGAGCCAGCCCTGGGTCCAGGCCCAGAACAGGAGGTTGGCCGCCGCCAGGGCCAGCACGAACCAGCGCAGCATGACCTCGGGTCGCTCAGCCCGGCGGTTCGGCCAGCCGAACGCTGACCTCTCCGCTGATGATCTCGCGCACCACACCATCGGCGCCGCGCACCCGCAATGCCCCCTGGAGCGTGACACCCTCCGCAGTGCCGCTGCACGAGGCGTCGGGCCGCGCCGCATCGGTCGCCACGACCGGGCGACCCCGCAGCAGGTCGCGCCGCGCATAGGCCAGCGCGAAGCCCGCGAAGCCCTCGCGTTCGAACTGCAGCAGCGCGCGCACCAGCGGCAGCGCCACGCGGTGCAGCGCCGCGGGCGCCTGCAGCCCGGGGATCAGCTCCTGCGCGCAGGCGTAGCCATGGGCCAACTCACGCGCCGCGCCGGCCGTCGGCAGCGGCGCAACGTTCAGGCCCACGCCGACCACGACCATGCGCCGACCGCCAACGGCCACGGTTTCGATCAGCACGCCGCCAAGCTTGCGGCCTTTGCCGTCGGCGTCGACGAGCCAGAGGTCATTCGGCCATTTCAGGGCGATGCGCGGCGCACTCACGTCGGGCTCGGGGGGCTCGAGCGTATCGGCCAGCGCCACACCCACGGCGAGCGACAGCCCCGACCAGTCGCGCGGCGCCATCGGCAGGCCGATCGAGAAGGTCAGCGAGGCGCCGGGCGCCGAATACCAGCTGCGCCCCAGGCGGCCGCGACCGAAGGTCTGGTGCTCGGCCACCAGCAGGCAGGGTTGCGTATCGTCGGAACGCCGGCCGTAGGGCCCGCCGCCGGCGTCGCGGGAGGCTGCGCCGCGCCGGCGCATCGCCTCGAGTTCGCCCGGGGTCGTGATCGGCGCGTCGTGGCGCCCGCCCCCGAGCCGCGCGCGTTCGAGCAGCAGCGTGTTCGTCGATTCGGCCGTGGCCACCACCTCGACCGAGATACCGGGCAGGTACGGCTCGAGCCGCTGCCATAGCGCCTCGGCCTCCCACTGCAGTGGCGATGGCGCGTGCAACTCGGCGTGACCCGGCAGACCGTTCATCTCTTGGGAGCCAGCATCGTGCCGCGGCAGCGCCGCGCACCGCAACGGCAGGCGTATTCGCGCTTGAGCTTGGGCGTGTAGCGCTCGTCGATCGTCAGGCCGTAGTCGTAGAACAGCTCCTCGCCGGGTGCGATCGCTCGCAAGGCCTTGATGAAGACCCTGCCGTTGTCTTCGTCGGCCTCGCAGTTCGGATTGCACGCGTGGTTGATCCAGCGCGCCGCGTTGCCGCCCACCCCGGCGTCGATCACGTGGGCATCGTCGAGGTGGAAGAAAAAGGTATGGTTCGGGTCGTCGGGGTTGCTCGGGTGGCGCCGCAGCGCCTCGGGCCAGGTGATGACCTCGCCCGTGTACTCGATGATCGTCTCGCCCTTGGCCAGCGGCCGCAGTGCGTAGACGCCCTTGCCGTGAACGCCGGAGCGGCGCACCTGGATGCGGCGCCCGCCGCCTGCAACCGTCGTGACTTGCTTGCCGTTCTTCATTCGGTACATTGAATTCATGGGCGCGCGCGCGTGCATGCGTGCGTGCGCGAGAGACGCCGGATTGTAGGCACCCCTGATTCGCCCTTAACGAACACCCCATGAGCAAGTCACTGATCATTGCCGAGAAGCCCAGCGTGGCGGCCGACATCGTGCGCGCGCTGACGCCCAGCGCGGGCAAGTTCGACAAGCACGCCGACCACTTCGAAAACGAGCGCTATGTCGTCACCTCCGCGGTGGGGCACCTGGTGGAGATCCAGGCGCCCGAGGAGTACGACGTCAAGCGCGGCAAGTGGAGCTTCGCGCACCTGCCGGTGGTGCCCCCGCACTTCGACCTGGCACCGATCGACAAGGCCAAGTCGCGCCTTTCCGCCGTGGTCAAGCAGGTCAAGCGCAAGGACGTGACCGAGCTGATCAACGCCTGCGACGCGGGACGCGAGGGCGAATTGATCTTCCGCCTGATCGTCCAATACGCCGAAGGCAAGAAGCCGCTGGGCAAGCCGGTCCGGCGCCTGTGGCTGCAGAGCATGACGCCCGCGGCGATCCGCGAGGGCTTCGAGGCGCTGCGAGGCGACCAGCAGATGCTGGGCCTGGCCGACGCCGCCCGCAGCCGCAGCGAGGCCGACTGGCTGGTGGGCATCAACGGCACGCGTGCGATGACCGCGTTCAACTCGCGCGACGGCGGCTTCTTCCTGACGACGGTGGGCCGGGTGCAGACGCCCACGCTGTCGATCGTGGTCGAGCGCGAGGAGAAGATCAGGAAACACGTCGCGCGCGACTACTGGGAGGTCAAGGGCACCTTCGTCGCCGCCGCCGGAAGCTACGAGGGCAAGTGGTTCGACCCGAAGTACAAGAAGGGTGACGACCCCGATGCGCGCGCCGATCGCCTGTGGGACGCCAAGTTGGCCGAGGCGATCCGCACGGCCTGCCTGGGCCAGCCCGCGTCGGTGGTCGACGAGGCCAAGCCGACCACGCAGGCCAGCCCGCTGCTGTACGACCTGACGACACTGCAGCGCGAGGCCAACTCGCGCTTCGGCTTCTCGGCCAAGACGACGCTGTCGCTCGCGCAGGCGCTGTACGAGAAGCACAAGGTGCTGACCTACCCGCGCACCGACAGCCGCGCGCTGCCCGAGGACTACCTCAAGGTCGCCAAGGACACGATGGCGATGCTGGCCGACGAAGACCTGCCGGGCCCCCTGCGCACGCTCTCGGCGCACGCGAAGAAGGCGGTCAAGGAGGGCTACATCAAGCCGGTCAAGCGCGTGTTCGACAACACCAAGGTGTCGGATCACTTCGCGATCATCCCCACGTTACAGCCGCCCAAGTCGCTGTCCGAGATCGAAGCCAAGCTCTACGACATGGTGGTCAAGCGCTTCATCGCGGTGTTCTACCCGAGCGCCGAGTTCATGGTGACCACGCGCGTGTCGACCGTGAAGGCCGCCGCCAGCGAGTTCAGTTTTCAGACCAACGGCAAGGTGCTCGTGAATCCGGGCTGGCTGGCCGTCTACGGCAAGGAAATCCAGGAGGACGACGCGAACCTCGTGGCCGTGGCGCCCGGCGAGAGGGTCAAGGCAGCGGACGTCGACGTGGTGGCGCAGAAGACCCGGCCGCCGGCGCGCTACACCGAGGCCACGCTGCTGTCGGCGATGGAAGGCGCGGGCAAGCTGATCGACGACGACGAACTGCGCGAGGCGATGCGCGAAAAGGGTCTGGGCACGCCGGCCACGCGAGCGCAGACGATCGAAGGCCTGATCAACGAGAAGTACATGCTGCGCGAGGGCCGCGAGCTGATACCCACCGCCAAGGCGTTCCAGCTGATGACGCTGCTTCGCGGCCTCGACATCGAGGACCTGACCAAGCCCGAACTCACCGGCAACTGGGAATACCAGCTGGCCGAGATGGAGCATGGGCGCCTGAAACGCGACGCGTTCATGGCCGAGATCGCGAAGATGGCTGAACGCATCGTGCGCAAGGCCAAGGAGTACGACCGCGACACCATTCCGGGCGACTACGCGACGCTGGCCACGCCGTGCCCGAACTGCGGCGGCACGGTCAAGGAGAACTACCGGCGCTACGCCTGCGAATCGTGCGACTTCTCGATCACCAAGATCCCAGCCGGGCGCGCGTTCGAGATCGCCGAGGTCGAGGCCTTCCTGCGCGACAAGAAGGTCGGCCCGCTCGAGGGATTCCGCTCGAAGGCCGGCTGGCCGTTCACCGCCGAGCTGCGGCTGGTGCGCGACGAGGAGATCAGCAACTGGAAACTCGAATTCGACTTCGGCGACGACACCAAGGGCAAGGCCGACGGCGAGCCGGTGGATTTCTCGGGACAGGACAGCCTTGGTGCGTGCCCCAAGTGCAAGGGCCATGTGTACGAGCACGGCGCGAGCTACGTGTGCGAGCACGCGGTCGGCGCACACGTGACCTGCGACTTCAAGAGCGGCAAGATCATCCTGCAGCAGCCGGTGCCTCGCGAGGAGATGGGAAAGCTGCTCGCGACCGGAAAGACCTCCCTGCTCGAGAACTTCGTGTCCAACAAGACGCGGCGCAAGTTCAAGGCCTACCTCAGCTACGACAAGAAAGAGGGCAAGGTGGTGTTCGAGTTCGAGCCGCGCGCGACCAAGGTGCCAGCCAAGAAGGCTGCGGCGAAGAAGAGCACAGCGTGAGACGGCCCGCGCGCCTGGCCGCTTTCGCGCCGGCCCGCGTCCCGGGGGCCCAAGAAGGGCCCTTCGAGCGCGCCCGGGCTCGTCCGGCGCGCCCGTTGGACCAGAGGCTCCCTTGACGCTGGCCGTTGCCTACAAGCTGCTCGCGGTCGCGCTCACCGTGCTCCTCGGTTATGCGGCTGGGCGCATGAGGTGGCTGGGCAGCGGTACCGACGCAAGCGACCCCGCGCGCGTGCTTTCGAACGCGGCCTTCTACATCTTCATTCCGGCGCTGCTGTTCCGCACCACCGCGCGGCTGGACTTCGCCACCCTGCCCGGGCCGCTGGTCACCGCGTACTTCGGCCCGGTGGCGCTGTGGTTGCTCGGCACCTACCTCTGGCACCGACGGCACGACGCCGGCGCCGCGCCGTCGGTGCGTGCGATCACGGTGACTTTCGGCAACACGGTGCAGCTCGGCATCCCGCTCGCGGCGGCGGTGTTCGGCGAGACCGGCCTTGCGCTGCACATCGCGCTGGTCAGCGTGCACGCGCTGATCCTGCTGTCGCTGGCCACCGCGCTGGTCGAGCGCGACCTCGCCCACGGCGCCTCCTGGCATGCCCAGCTGATCTCTACGCTGCGCAACACGGTGATCCATCCGGTGGTGCTGCCGGTGCTGGCCGGCATGGCCTGGAACCTCACCGGGCTCGGACTGCATCCGATTGCCGACGAGGTGCTCTCGCTGCTGGGATCGGCGGTCATACCGCTGTGCCTCGTGCTGATCGGCATCTCGCTGGCCTACTATGGCGTGGCCGGTCGCTGGCGCGCCGCGTTCGGCTTTTCCTTCGCCAAGCTGGTCGTGCTGCCGGCGCTGGTGCTGCTGGTGGCCCGGTGGGGCTTCGGCATCACCGGCTTGCCGCTGGCGGTGATCGTCGTGATGGCCGCGCTGCCGGTAGGCAGCAACCCGCTGATCTTCGCCCAGCGTTACCGCGTGCTCGAAGGCGAAGTCACCGCGGCGATCGTGGTCTCGACGGTGAGCTTCGTCGCGACACTGGCGCTGTGGCTGTCGCTGCTGGCGCTGCTGGCGCCGGCGCGCGCCTGATTCGACGGCCCGCCCCGCAACGCCGCCGCCCGCGAGCAAGCTGCGCCCCCGTTTCAGGGACAATCGGCGCGTGAACCGCATGCTCGACCTCGACGCCTACATGGCCCACCTGGGCGCCGCCGCTCGCGCGGCTTCGCGCGTGCTGGCCGCCGCACCGACCGAGGCCAGGAACAGCGTCTTGCGCGCACTGTCGTCGCGCCTGCGCGTGAACCGCGCCGCGATCGAGGCCGCGAACGCCCAGGACGTGGCCGCGGCAACGCAGGCCGGCCTCGCAGCGCCGATGGTCGACCGCCTGAAGGTCACGCCGGAGATTCTGGCAACGCTGTGCGAAGGATGCGAGCAGATCGCCGCGATGGCCGACCCGATCGGCGTGATGATCGACGTCCAGCGCCGGCCGAGCGGCATCGCCGTGGGGCGCATGCGGGTGCCGCTAGGCGTGTTCGGCATGGTCTACGAGAGCCGCCCCAACGTGACGATCGAAGCCGCGTCGCTCGCGATCAAGAGCGGCAACGCGGCCATCCTGCGCGGCGGCTCGGAGGCGATGCACTCGAATCTTGCGTTCGCGCGCGAGGTGCAGGCCGCACTGGTCGAGGCCGGCCTGCCGGCCGAAGGCGTGCAGCTGGTCGAGACGACCGACCGCGCCGCGGTGGGCCGCCTGATCACGATGCCCGAGCACGTGGACGTGATCATCCCGCGCGGCGGCAAGGGCCTGATCGAGCGCATCTCGCGCGAGGCGCGCGTGCCGGTGATCAAGCACCTGGATGGCAACTGCCATGTGTACGTCGACGCCGAGGTCGATCTCGAGATGGCCGTTCGTGTAACCGACAACGCGAAGACGCAGAAGCTCAGCCCGTGCAATGCCGCCGAGTCGCTGCTCGTGCACGTCGCGCAGGCGCCGTCGTTCCTGCCCCGCATCGGCGCGGTCTTCGCCGCCAAGGGCATCGAGATGCGGTGCTGCCCTCGCAGCAAACCGGTGCTCGCTGCGGTGCGCACGGCCCATGTCGTCGACGCGACGGAGACCGACTGGGGCGAGGAGTATCTGGCCCCCGTCATCAGCATCAAGGTCGTCGATTCGCTCGACGAGGCGATGGCGCACATCGACCGCTACGGATCGCATCACACCGACGCGATCCTGACTTCGAATCATGCCAATGCGATGCGCTTCCTGCGCGAGGTCGATTCGGCCAGCGTGATGGTCAACGCGAGCACGCGCTTCGCCGATGGCTTCGAGTACGGTCTGGGCGCCGAGATCGGCATCTCCACCGACAAGTTCCACGCGCGCGGGCCGGTCGGGCTCGAGGGCCTGACGAGCCTCAAGTGGATCGTGCTCGGCCAGGGCGAGACCAGGAGCTGATGCGTTGAACGTCGGCATCCTCGTCTTCACGGCCGTCGAGGAGCTGGGCTTTGTCGGCCCCTGGGAGATGCTCGGCATGTGGGGCGCGGTGACATCCAGGCGTCCGCCGATCCTGGTGGCGCAGGCCGTGCAGCCGGTGCGCTGCGCCAAGGGCCTGACCGTGCTGCCGGACCACGGCTTCGACGATTGCCCACCGCTCGACGTGCTCGTCGTGCCAGGTGGCCAGGGCACGCGGCGAGCGGTCGACAACCCGGTCCTGATCGACTTCATCGCTCAGCGTGCGGCAGCGGCAAGACACGTGCTGTCGGTTTGCACCGGCGCCTTCCTGCTGCACAAGGCGGGACTGCTCGCAGGACGCAGCGCGACCACGCACTGGGCGTCGCTCGATCGCCTGCGCGAACTGGGCGATGTCAGGGTGCTCGAGCAGCGCTATGTGGTCGACGGCCCGATCTGGACTTCCGCCGGCGTGTCGGCTGGCATCGACATGACGCTGGAGTTCATCTCGCGGGTCGACAGCCCGGCCGTCGCGGGCAAGGTGCAGCTGGTTGCGGAGTACTACCCCGAGGACCACCGGTACGGCGGCGGCATCGCGCACCGCGAGGCGCCGGACTACGTGCAGGTGGTGCCGCGGCACCGATGAGCACGCCTGCGACGCCCGACGGGCGCCGTGCGATCGTGCTTTTCTCCGGCGGGCAGGATTCCGCCACCTGCCTGGCCTGGGCGCTGCAGCGTTTTTCCGCCGTGGAGACGGTGGCGTTCGACTATGGCCAGCGCCATCGAATCGAACTCGACTGCCGGCTGCACTTCAGGCGCGACCTGCAGTCGCACTTCGCGGACTGGGGCGAGCGGCTGGGCGACGACCACCTGATCGACCTCGGACTGCTCCGTGCGCTCGGCGACAGTGCGCTGACCAGCGAGCGAGCGATCCGGATGCGCGCCGATGGTCTGCCCAACACGTTCGTGCCCGGTCGCAACCTGCTGTTCTTCGTCGCGGCCGCGGCGCTCGCCTATCGGCGCGGCGCGTCGGTGCTGGTGGGCGGCATGTGCGAGACCGACTACTCGGGTTACCCCGACTGCCGTGACAACACGCTCAAGGCCTTGCAGGTGGCGATCTCCCTCGGCCTGGCCGCACCGATGACGATCGAGACGCCGCTGATGTTCGTCGACAAGGCCGCTACCTGGGCGCTGGCCCACGAGCTGGGCGGTGACGCGCTGGTCGAGTTGCTCGTCGAGCACACGCACACCTGCTACCTGGGCGACCGCGGGCAGCGCCACGCCTGGGGCTACGGCTGCGGCGACTGCCCCGCTTGTGGGCTGCGCGCGCGTGGCCATGCCCGCTGGCTCGCATCAGGCAAGGACTGACCACGGCTGCAGGTGGACGGCACCCAGCTCACGTGGCTGATCGGCGCGCTGGTGCTTGCGCTGTGGGTCGTCGGCGCCTACAACCGTCTGGTCGGTAGCGCACGATATGGCCTGCGTTGACGCGCTGGCCTCGCTGCAGGCGGCTGCCGCCGCCGACCCGGGACTGCAAGCCGACGCCGACATCGCGGTGACGCTGGCCGAGCTGGGCGGCGCGGGAGACCGTCTGGCCGCCGCGCGCCAATGGTTCAACGATGCCGGACAGACCTACGACCAGGCGATCGCGCAGTTTCCGACCCGGCTGCTCGTGCGGTGGTTCGGCTTCCAGCGTGCCGGGCGCTACTGAAGACGCTCCAGGCGCGACGCCGCCTCGCGCCCGAAGCCACCCCCGGGTTGCCGGGTTGGTCTGTCGTGTGCCTTCATGGTGCAATCGCGAACACGATGTCGCTGTCGCACTCGACCCTGCCCCGCTCAGTCAATCTGGTCCATGTGCGCGCACCGCGCGATCTCGAGCGTGTCGACCCGGCGCTGCGCGAATCGCTGCCGCGCCTGGCTGCCCTGGACGACCCGACGGCAATCGGGGCTGCGGTGCTGGCCCTGCTGGTCACCGCGGACAGCCCGAGCGAACGCGAGGCCTGGGATGATGTCGCCCGCGACCTCGCATTGGCCGGGCGGCTGTTCGGCGATCTGGCCGCGCTGCCGCGACCCCGGCGCCTGCCCTGGTTCGAGCACCTCGCGCGCCGTCTGGCGCCCGAGCCTGTCCCCGTGCGCCATGCCGTGATCGATTGCGCACGCCGCATCATGACCGCCGACGGCGTGGTGTCGCCGCTGGACCAGCTGCGCTGGGTGGCGTTGCGCCACCTGATGGCGGGCAGCGCGGTGGCCCCGCCGGCGGCGGCACACACCGACCTCGAGACGATGGACGATGCGATCGCGCACCAGGTCTGCGCGTACTCGGCGTTCCTGTCGCAACTCGTGCCGGCCCCCGAGGTCACGCTGGAACTGGCCGAGTTCGAATCGGTGACCCAGAGCTGGTACGACAGCGTGACGGCGCCCTGGCAAGGGCGACTCGCGCTGCCCGTGCGCGAAGTGCAGGACATCGACGCGGCGCTGCGTGCCCTGCGCGTGCTGCAGGGCATGCCGTGGCTGCTGCGCCCGGTGCTGGTACGCACCTGGTTCGACGCCGCGCGTGTGCTGACCGACGGGCCTGCACTGCATGCCGACGCGGCCGACGCCTTGCGCCTGAGCTGCGTGCTGCTGGATTCCCCGGTGCCTCCGGAGCTGGGCCGCCAGTACATTGAGGTCGACGCGGCGCGGCAATAGCGCTTCACCGCGCCCCAACGACCAGGAGGACACGCGATGCGCACTCGATCACTGCGGCCGATGTGGGTCGCTCTGTGCCTGACCACGACCTGCGTGCCGGCGCTCGCCCAGGACGCCCGCACCCTGCAGCAGCACGCGCTGGCTGCCAACTGCGCCAATTGCCATGGCACCGGCGGCCGTGCGGTCGACGGCGCCACCGTGCCAGGGCTGGCCGGCATGCCGGCGGTCTACATCATCGAACAGATGAAAGCCTTCAAGGCCGGTGGCCGGCCCGCGACGGTGATGCACCAGCTGGCCAAGGGCTTCAATGACACGCAGATCGAGACGATTGCCGCCTATTTCGCGGCTCAGAAGAAATGAGAGGCGCGACCATGACTGCAATGCAACGGCGCGAATGGCTGCTCGGCGCGGGCGCGCTCGGGCTGACGGCACTCTCGGGTTGCGCGAGCACGGCAGGCGGCATGGTGCCGGCGCGCACGCGCGTGCTGGTGGTCGGCGGCGGTTATGCCGGCGCCACGGCGGCCAAGTACGTGCGGCTGTTCTCCGACCAGAAGGTCGAGGTCGTGCTGGTCGAGCCGAACGACGCGTTCGTCTCGTGCCCGATCAGCAACCTCGTGATCGGCGGCCACAAGACGATCGCCGACATCACGACGCGCTATGACGGCCTGGCGCGCAACCATGGCGTGCGCGTCGTCAAGGACATGGTCGCCTCGATCGACCCGGCAAAGAAGGTCGCGGTGCTCGCGTCGGGCCCAACGATCGCGTACGACAAGCTGATCCTGTCGCCCGGGATCGACCTGATGTTCGACAGCGTGGCCGGATTGCGTGCCGCGCAGGCCGACGGCCGCATCCTGCAAGCCTGGAAGGCCGGGCCCGAAACGGTGGCCCTGCGGCGCCAGCTCGAGGCCATGCCCGACGGCGGCACCTATGCGATCGCGATCCCCGAAGCGCCTTACCGCTGCCCGCCGGGGCCGTACGAGCGCGCCTGCCAGGTGGCGAGCTACTTCAAGGCCGCCAAGCCGCGCAGCAAGGTGCTGATCCTCGACGCCAATGCGGACGTCACGAGCAAGGGGCCGCTGTTCAAGAAAGTGTGGGCCGAGCAGTACCCGGGCATGGTCGAGTACCGCGGCCAGCACAAGGCGGCGTCGGTCGATGCACGCACCAGCACGGTCAAGTTCGAGGTCCACGACGATGTCCGGGCCGACGTGCTCAACGTGCTGCCGCCGATGCGCGCCGGCGCGATCGCGGTCCAGACCGGGCTGGCCAACTCGAACGCGCGCTGGTGCAACGTGAATTACCTGAATTTCGAGAGCACCGCAGCCAAGGACATCCATGTGCTGGGCGACTCGATCCAGGTCGCTCCGGCCATGCCCAAGAGCGGCCACATGGCCAATGGACAGGGCAAGGTCGCGGCGGCGGCCGTCGTGGCCGAGCTCGCGGGTTGGGAGGTCAATCCCGCGCCGATGCTGACCAACACGTGCTACAGCTTCGTCGACGGCAAGAACGTGATCCACGTGGCCAGCGTGCACGAGTACGTGGCCGCCGAGAAGACGTTCAAGGCCGTCGCCGGCTCGGGCGGCGTGTCCGCCGGCCCGACGGAAGTCGAGGGCAACTACGCCTGGAACTGGGCGCGCACCATCTGGGCGGACACTTTGAGCTGACGAGGCCAGCGACCGCCGCGGAGTTGTCTTTGCCGGGCCGCTGGCGGTGCCCCCTCGAGGGGGGTGAGCGTGTACGAGGGGGCCTGCCTGCGCAGGCCCGAACGCCTCGCGAACCGCCTGAGCTCCGCGACGGTGCGGACCGGCGAGGCCGTTTCCAGGGTGGGCCTGCTACTGGCCCATGATGGACGCGGTGGCGACCAGCTCCTCGAACAGTGCCAGCGAGACCTTGCCGCTGACCGAGTAAGGATCGAGCTTGGCGCACTCCGAGTACTTCAGCAGCAGCGCCGGGTTCAGGCGCGACATGTTCACCTGGCCCATAGACCAGCCCGCGAAACGGCGCTCCTCGATCTCGTCGTAGCTGAGCAGCACGACGTCGGCATGGCGGCTGTCGGCGGCGATACGGTTGTAGAGCTTGCTCACCGCATTGCGCCCGCCCTCGAGAACCTGGATGAAGATGCCTTCGGAGAAGCACAACGCGCCGGTCACGCCGCTCCTGGCGTTGTTGGCCTTGCTCTTCTTGAGAATCGCGATCAGCTCTTCCTGATCGACCGCAGGCACGGCGCGGCTGGTGTACATGAGGCGCACGAGCATGGTTGTGTCCTTGTTCAGGATTGCTTCTTCGACAGCAGCGAGAGGAATTCGCGCCGCAGGTTGGGATCCTTGAGGAACGCGCCGCGCATGACCGAGTTGGTCATTGCGCTGTCGTCGTCCTTGACGCCGCGCCAGTGCATGCAGAAGTGGTCGGCCTCCATCACGATGGCCAGCCCGTCGGGCTTGACGCGCTCCTGCAGCTCGTCGGCCAGCATGATCACCGCCTCTTCCTGGATCTGCGGCCGGCTCATGATCCAGTCGCAGATGCGCGCGTACTTCGACAGGCCAATCAGGTTCGAGAACTCATTGGGCATGATGCCGATCCACACCTTGCCCAGGATCGGGCACAGGTGGTGCGAGCAGGCGCTGCGCACCTTGACCGGGCCCACGATCATCAGCTCGTTCAGGCGCGAGAAGTTGGGGAATTCGGTGACCGACGGCGCAGCGCGGTAGCGCCCAGCAAACACCTCGTCGATGAACATCTTGGCCACGCGCTTGGCGGTGTCGTTCGTGTTGTGGTCGCTCTCGGTGTCGATCACCAGCGCCTCGAGCACACCCTGCATCTGCGCCTGCACCTCGGCCTTGAGTTCATCCAGTTCGCCCGCGCGGACGAATGCCGAGATGTTGTCGTTGGCGTGATAGCGGCAGTCCGATCCGACCAGGCGGTAACGGATGCGCTGCGACGCGGGCAGCTTGCCCAGGTCTTCTTCGCTTCGAAAGATCGGCGCTTTGGCTTCGGGCATCGCGGACTCCTGGCGGCTCGGAACTCGGGGCGGGCGCGCATTGTGCCGGTTTGTGCGCGGCGCTGCTGCCGGGCTGCGTAGACTCGCCGCGTGAGCGAACGCGCCGCGCCCATCGCCCTGTCACACCTGCTGCACCATACCGCCGAGGTCGTGCTTGCGGTGCAGGCGGGCCGCTCGCTGACCGACGTGCTGGCCAGCCTTCCCGCGCAAGCGCGTCCCGGCGTGCAAGCGCTCGCCTTCGAATCGCTGCGACGCCTGGGAGGAGCCCGCGCAGTGCGCGCGGCCATGGCCAGCAGGCCGCCGCCGCGAGAGGTCGACGCGCTGCTCGTCACGGCATTGGCACTGCTCTGGCCGCCCGCGCCGGGGCAGCGCGCGATGTACCCAGAGCACACGCTCGTCGACCAAGCGGTGCAGGCGGCGCACCGCCGGACGCCGGCGGCGGCGGGCTTCGTCAATGCGCTGCTGCGCCGCTTCGTGCGTGAGCGCGACGCGCTGGTCGCGGCGGCCGAGCGAACCCCCGAGGGCGCATTCAATCACCCGCTGTGGTGGATCGAGCGCCTCAAGCGCGAATGGCCGGCCCAGTGGCAGGCGCTGCTGCGCCAGGCCAATGAGCGTCCGCCGATGACGCTGCGCGTGAACGCACGCCGCGGCACGGCCCAGACCTACGTGACGCGGCTCGCTGCGAAAGGCATGGCCAGTCGTGTGCTCGGCTCCCACGCAGTGCTGCTCGAAGAGCCCTGCCCCGTCGCCGAGTTGCCGGGCTTCGCGGAAGGCGAGGTCTCGGTGCAGGACGCCGCGGCGCAACGGGCAGCACCGCTGTTGATCGGCGACGGCCTGTTGCCGCCCCGGGCGCGCGTGCTCGACGCCTGCGCGGCGCCGGGTGGCAAGACGGCCCAACTGCTTGAACTCGCCGATCTGGACCTGCTGGCGCTGGACGCCGATGCACTGCGCCTCGCGCGTGTCCAGGACACTCTCATCCGGCTGGGCTTGTCGGCAAGCCTGCGAGCGGCCGACGCTCGCCGCCCCGCCGACTGGTGGGACGGGCGGCCGTTCGACGCGATCCTGCTGGACGCACCGTGCACTGCCTCGGGCATCGTGCGCCGCCACCCTGACATCCGCTGGCTGCGGCGACCCGCCGATATCGAGGCCCTGGCGCGCACCCAGGCCGAACTGCTCGACGCACTGTGGCCGCTGTTGGTCCCCGGCGGGCGGCTCCTGTATGCGACCTGTTCGATCTTCCAGGCCGAGGGGCAACGCCAGATCGACGCTTTTTTGCAACGCATGCCCCCCGGCAGTGCCGCACTCGACCCCGCCTCGCCGGGGCACCTGCTGCCCCTGCCGGACAATGGTCCGGCAGGGGCCCTGACGCCTTCGGCCGACGGTTTCTTCTACGCCCTGCTGCACAAGAACACGCCTCGCTGAGTCCAGCCATGCCCCCCGTCACTGCGGCGCGCCAGACCAACAGGCCCCGCAGCAGCGGGGGCTGGCGTCGGCTCGCCCTGGCCGCGGTCCTGGTGCTGCTGGCCCCTCACGCGCCGCCGGCGCAGGCGCAGGGTGTGGAGGTGCTCGATCTGAGTGCGACCCGGGACACCGAAATGGTGACCCTGGACTACCAGTTGCGCCTGACGCTGCCGCGAGCGGTCCAGGAGGCGGCTCTGCGCGGCGTGCCAATCTACTTCAGAGCCATTGCCACGCTCTGGAAGCCGCGCTGGTACTGGCGTGATGAGCGGGTGGCGCGGGTGCGGCGCGAATGGCGCCTGGCCTACCAGCCACTCACCAGCACATGGCGCGTAAGCCAGGGAGGTCTTGGCCAGAGCCATGCCACCCTGGCCGAGGCCGTGGCCACGATGGCCAACATCAGCGGCTGGCACATCGCCGACGCAGCCCAGGTCGAAGAGGACAGTCGCCACTACGTGGAGTTCAATTGGGAGCTGGACACCTCGCAGCTGCCGCGCCCCCTTCAGATCGGCCTGACCGGTGTCGGCGGCAGCGACTGGGCGTTGGGCGTCGAGCGGACGGTGCGTCTGGCGGACGCTGCCCCTGAGGGGAAATGAGCCCCCCAGTCGCTTCGCTCCTGCCCCCGAGGGGCGTCGTCCGCCTTGGGACGGCCCGGCGGCGGACCTTGAGCCCCCCAGTCGCTTCGCTCCTGCCCCCGAGGGGCGTCGTCCACCTTGGGACGGCCCGGCGGCGGACATGACCAAGTCCGCGCGCTGGGGCTGGCTGGTGACGCTCATTGCGTTCACCGGGGTCGCGCTCGTGCTGCTGTTCGTGCTCTCGCTCACCGGAGAGAGCGGCAGCTTCGTCGAACGCCACATCACATGGCTGTTCTGGCTCAACCTGACGGTGGCGGGGTTGCTGGCATTGGTGGTGCTGCTGGCCACCGCACGGCTCGCGGTGCGCAGGCGCCAGGGCAAGTTCGGCACCCTGCTGCTGATCAAGCTGGCCGGCATCTTCGCGCTTGTCGGTGTGCTGCCCGGCGTGCTGATCTACGGGGTGTCCGTGCAGTTCGTGTCGCGCAGCATCGAGGTCTGGTTCGATGCCCGTGTCCAGGGTGCGCTGGATGCGGGCATCGACCTGGGCCGCGGCACGCTCGACGCGCTGGTGGCCGATCTGGGAGCCAAGACGCGCGTGGCCGCCGAACGTCTGGCCGAGACGCGTGGCCAGCCTGCGCCGCTTGCGCTCGAGCGGCTGCGCGAGCAACTCGGCGCCCAGGATGTGGCTTTGGTGGGGGCGGGGGGGCAGGTCATCGTCACCGCCAGTGGTGATGCCGCGGCAATCGCACCGGACCGGCCCAGCGCGACGATGCTCAGGCAGGCCCGCAACCAGCGTGTGGTCAGCCAGATCGAGGGCCTCGATGAGGAATCGTCCATGCTGGCGGTGCAGCGTGCACGAGTGCGCGCGCTCGCACGCCTGCCGGCGAATGACCTGACTCTGGGCAGCGAAGAGCGGTTCCTGCTCGTGGTGCAGCCGATCCCGCGCGCCGTGGCGGCCAATGCGCTGGCTGTACAGGGCGCCTACCGCGAGTACCAGCAGCGTGCGCTCGCGCGCGATGGCTTGCGCCGCATGTACCTGGGTACGCTGACGCTGGCGCTGATCCTGGCGGTGTTCGGCGCCGTGCTGCTGGCCGCGGTGCTGGGGACCCAGCTCGCCCGGCCCTTGCTGCTGCTGGCCGAGGGCGTCCGGCAGGTGGCCGCGGGGGACCTCGGCGCCAAACCGGTCTCGACCGCGCGCGACGAGATCGGCGGCTTGACGCGCAGCTTCGCCGACATGACCGAGCAGCTCGGCCATGCGCGCGAGGAGGTGCAGCGCGGGGTGATGCAGTTGGAGAGCGCGCGCACTCACCTGCAGACGATCCTCGACAGCCTGACCGCGGGCGTGATCGTGTTCGACGCCGAGCGCCGCATCGAGACGGTCAATCCCGGAGCGACCCGTATTCTCAAGCTGCCGCTGTCGGCCTACCGCGGCCGCACGCTCGGCGAGGTGCCTGGCCTGCAGGACTTTGCCCAGGCGGTGTGGCAGCGATTCGAACTGCACGGCGCGAGCCCCGAGGCCGGCGAGCGCGACCACTGGCAGGAGGCGTTCGAATTCGCAGCGCCCGGCAACGCCACACCCACGTCCAGCGTCTCGCGCGCCAACGACGCCAGCACGCTCAGCCTGCTGCTGCGCGGGGCGACGTTGCCGGACGACGCGCGACTGCTGGTGTTCGACGACATCTCGGAGGTCGTCTCTGCGCAGCGCCAGGCCGCGTGGAGCGAAGTGGCGCGGCGCCTGGCGCACGAGATCAAGAATCCGCTGACGCCGATCCAGCTCTCGGCCGAGCGGCTGCTGCACAAGCTCGGGACCAAGCTCGGCAGCGACGATGCCGGGCTGCTGCAGCGCTCGGTGGCGACCATCGTGTCGCAGGTCGACGCGATGAAGACCCTGGTCAACGAGTTCCGCGACTATGCCCGCTTGCCTGCAGCGAAGCTCGCCCCGCTGGACCTGAACGCGCTGGTGGCCGAAGTGCTGACCTTGTACGGTGAGGCCACCGATCGCGGCTACCTTGCCGCGCAGTGTGCCCCGGCGCTGCCGCGGATCCAGGGTGACGCGACGCAGTTGCGCCAGGTCGTGCACAACCTGGTGCAGAACGGCCTGGACGCGGTGGCCGAACAGGCGGACGGCCGCGTGGTCGTGCGCACCGAGGCGCTCCGTGGCGAGCAAGGCAGCGTGCGCGCGGTGCGCCTGTCGGTGCAGGACAACGGACCCGGCTTCTCCGACAAGGTGCTCAAACGCGCCTTCGAACCCTACGTGACGACCAAGGCCAAGGGCACGGGGCTCGGTTTGGCGGTGGTGAAGAAGATCGCCGACGAACACGGCGCGCGCATCCGCCTGGGCAACCTTGCGGACGACACAGCCGACGACGGTGCCGCCCCGATGGCACGGGGCGCGGCGCCCGCGCGTGGCGCACGGGTGTCGCTATCATTCGCGCTCCTTGCCGACGCGCCGACGACACCGCATCCCGAATCCCGATCCCACGCCTGACAGCCAGCGCGGGACGCACGAGCACCCATGGCCACCATCCTCGTAGTCGACGACGAAGTCGGCATCCGCGCGCTGTTGTCGGAGATCCTGACCGACGAAGGCCACCTGGTCGAACTGGCCGAGAACGCCGCCCAGGCCCGTGCAGTGCGCGAGCGCTCGCGTCCCGATCTGGTGCTGCTCGACATCTGGATGCCCGATGTGGATGGCATCAGCCTGCTCAAGGAATGGGGTGGTCTCGGACAGCTGTCGATGCCGGTGATCATGATGAGCGGCCACGGCACGATCGACACCGCGGTGGAGGCGACCAAGTTCGGCGCCAGTGCGTTCCTCGAAAAGCCGATCACGCTGCAGAAGCTGCTGCGCGCGGTCGACCAGGCGCTGGTTAAGCCGACGCCGGCCGCCGCGCAGCGCGGCATGGCGGGCACAGGCCCGGTGTCACTGGTCGCAGCACCGACCCCGATCCATGCGCTCGGACCGGCGCGCAGCGGGGAGTACAGCTACGCCGGCGCCGTCGAGTCGATGTCTGGTTCGCCGGGGCCCGTGGCACCCGTGCCTACCGGCCCGCAGAGCCACCAGAGCTTCGATCTCGACCGCCCGCTGCGCGAAGCGCGCGACGCATTCGAGAAGAGCTATTTCGAGTTCCACCTTGCCAAGGAGAACGGCTCGATGACGCGTGTGGCCGAGAAGACCGGCCTGGAACGAACGCACCTCTACCGCAAGTTGAAGCAGCTCGGCGTAGACCTTACGCGCAACAAGCGCGGCGGCTGAGGACGCCCGGAACCCGGCCCGTATAATTCGCGGCTCCTCAGGCCAAGTAGCTCAGTTGGTAGAGCAGCGGATTGAAAATCCGCGTGTCGGTGGTTCGATTCCGCCCTTGGCCACCAAGTTACTGTTCCAAGGGAATCCAAAGGCGTCCCGGGAAGTGCCAGAAGCCTTAGAGAATCAACGCTCTAGGGCTTTTTTCATGTCCCGCCAAGTTCCTGCAGGTCGCTTGAAATCCGGCCGGTCGTGCAGCAACTTGGGCAGTAACTCGGCTGCGGATGCTGCGAAAAGCAGCAGTTACTGCAATGGCCCGTCACCTCATCCCTTCCGACGCCACCATCAAGGCCGTGCGGCCAGGTGATCCGCGCAAGCGACTCAACGACGGTGACGGGCTCTACCTGCTGCTGTTTGTGAAGGGCGGCGCGCACGCCTGGCGCTTCGACTACAGCTATCACGGACGGCGCAAGACGATCTCGCTTGGAACGTATCCCGACACCTCGCTCGCGTTGGCGCGACGCAAGGCGGACCAGGCGCGGCATCTCGTGGCGGAGGACATCGACCCGAGCCAGAAGCGCAAGGCAGAGAAGGAGTCCTGGGCGCAGGAGCGGATCGCAGACGAGCGTGAAGCGCAGGGCTTGCCGCCGATCGATTCGTTCGAAGCCGTCGCGCGCGAGTGGTACGCGGTCAAGAAGGACGGCTGGTCGCCGAGCTATGGCGAGAGGATCATCGCGCGGCTCGAGAACGACGTCTTCCCATACATCGGCAAGGTGCCGGTTGCCGAGGTCACCCCGCCTCAGCTGCTGGAGGTAATGCGCCGGATCGAGGCCCGAGGAGTGCTCGAAACCGCACACCGGGCGTTGCAGGACTGCAGCCAGGCACTGCGCTACGCGGTCGCGACCGGTAAGGCGCCGAGCAATCCGGCGCGTGACCTGAAGGGCGCACTGCGGCGGCCGATGGCCAAGCACTTCCCCGCCATCACCGAGCCTGTCAGTGGCATTC
>JAOUIM010000301.1 GCA_029884035.1 Aquincola sp.
TCTCGGCGGCTCGGTTCGAGATGGAGGGACGACAGTACCTCGTGCTCAACGGGCGCGATGTCACGCGTGCCGAGCGCGAGCGGCTCGAGCGCGAGGCGATCCTGGCCAACGCATCGATCGGCATCGCGATGACACGGGAGCGCCTGTTCCAGCTGGCCAATCCGGCCTTCGAACGCATGTTCGGCTGGCCTGCCGGCGGCCTGGTCGGTCAGCCTGGCCACGTGACCTCGGTGGACGCCGCCGCGTATGCCGAACTGGGTGCCGTATGCGGACCACGCCTGACGATCGGCGAGTCGATCGAAGTCGAACGCATGATGAGGCGACACGACGGCAGCACGTTCCTTTGCCGCCTGATGGCCTGTCCGGTGGACCCGTCACAGCCGGCCACCGGCGGCACGATCTGGATCGCCGAGGACGTGACCGAGCGGCGCGCGGTCGAGCAGGCGCTTGCCCGCGCGCGTGACGAAGCCGAAGCGGCCAACCGTGCCAAGAGCGCCTTCCTGGCCAACACCAGCCACGAGATCCGCACGCCGCTCAACGGGCTTGTGGGCCTGGCGCGATTGGCGCGTCAGCCCGACCTGGAGGAAAGCCGCCGCACGAAGTACTTGGCGCAGATCGACGACAGCGCACAGGCATTGTCGGGTGTGATCAGCGACATCCTCGACCTGTCGAAGATCGAAGCCGGCAAGCTGCGCTTGGAGCGCACCGAGTTCGACCTGCGCACCCTGCTCGAATCGATCGAGCACGGCTATGCGGCGCTTGCCGAGGCGCGATCGCTGGCCCTGTCGATGGTGATCGAGGACGACGTGCCGCGCCGCGTGCGCGGTGACCCGGTTCGGGTGCGCCAGATCCTTTCGAACTTCCTGAGCAACGCGCTCAAGTTCACCGAGGCGGGCTCGGTCCGCGTGGTCGCGGTGATGGCAGCCCAGGGCTGCATCCGCTCCGATGTCGAGGACACGGGGCCAGGGATCGATGCGCAAACGCAGGCGCGGCTGTTCCAGCCCTTCACGCAGGGTGACGACTCGACCACGCGGCGCTACGGCGGCACCGGGCTGGGGCTGTCGATCTGCCGCGAGCTTGCGCGTCTGATGGGTGGCGAGGTGGGCGTCGCGAGCCGGCCCGGCCGGGGCAGCCGCTTCTGGGCCCAGTTGCCGCTGCCCGCGGTCGATGGCGACGCGCCGATGTCGGTGTTCGGGGAACTCTCGGACGACGCGCACGGGCTCGAGGGCCTCGAGGTCCTGATGGTCGAAGACAACCCGGTGAACATGATGATCGTCGTCGCGCTGCTGCAGCAATGGGGTGTGCGGGTCACCGAGGCCTGCAACGGCGCCGAGGCCGTGGCGACGGTCGTCGCGCGTGCGGCCGCCGGGCGACCCTTCGCGCTCGTGCTGATGGACGTGCAGATGCCGGTGCAAGGGGGCTACGAGGCCACCCGCGTCCTGCGCCGGCAGTTCGCGCCCGACGTGCTGCCGATCGTGGCGCTGACGGCTGCCGCGCTGACCTCCGAGCGCGATGAGGCCCTCGCCGCGGGGATGAACGACTTCCTGACCAAGCCGATCGACGCGCAGCGCCTGCGCGGGGTGCTGTTGCGATTCGGCATGGGCGCCGGCGCGGCTACGTCCACGGCAGCGGCAGGCGGCGTGTGAGGCCGACGGCCAGGGCGAGCATCGTCAGACCGACCGCGAAATCGAGCACACGCCATGCCGCCGGACGCGCGAACCAGGGTGCGAGCGCCCTGGCACCGTAACCCAGGGCGGTGAACCACAGCGCGCTCGCCGAGCAGGCTCCGAGCAGGAAATGTGGCCGCCAGGCGGGGGCCTGTTGCGCGCCCACGGCACCGACGAGCAACACGGTGTCGAGGTAGACATGCGGGTTCAACAGCGTGAACGCAGCCGCCTGCGCGAGGACGGCACGGCGCGAGCCGCCCCCCAACGGGGTGTTGGCATCGAGTCGACCTGGGCGCGTCGCGCGCCACAGGGCGCGCACGCCGTAGACCGCGAGGAAGGCCGCGCCCAGCGCGGTCATCGCGCTCGCCAGTGAGGGCGCGGCCGCGAGCGCGCGGCCGACGCCCGAAACGCCGAGCACCATCAGCACCGCATCGGCGGCGGCGCAGAACAGCACGATCGCGCCGACATGTTCGCGCCGCAGCCCCTGGCGCAGCACGAACGCGTTCTGAGCGCCGATGGCGATGATCAGCGAAGCGCCGAGCGCGAAGCCAGTGGCCGCCGCCGACAGCGGCGCAAGCGAAGATCCCTCCATGTCACGCATCGTGCGCGACAGGCCATGGACGCGGCAAGCGCACCGTTGCGCACGGGCTACCGCACGGGCACGTGCCGTGCACGGCGGTCGGGTGACTCACGTGCTCGCGCGCGCGAGCAAGGCCCAGGGCAGCGCGTGATCGGGCGCCGGCTGGCCGCTGGCGAGCGCGGCAAGCAGCGCGCGCGCCGTGGCCTGGCCGATCTCGAGCCGCGGCACCTGGACCGTCGACAGCGCGGGCGCGAGCTGGCGCCCCAGCGCGAAGTCGCCGAAGCCCAGGAGCGCCAGGTCGCGGGGCATCTGAAGCCCGCGGGACTGCGCTTCCAGCAGGGCGCCGCAGGCGAGGTGGTCGTTCGCGAACGCCGCGGCGCGCACGCGCGGGCGGCCGCGTGCGTCGAGCAGGGCCGCAAGCGCCTGGCGCCCGGCTTCGATGGCTTCCGCGCGCGGCGCGGTCACGTGCTCGGCGCGCACCCGTCGCGCCTTGGCTGCAGCGATGAAGCCCTCGCCGCGCTCGTGCGCGCGGAAGTCCTCCGCGACCCCGCTGTCGACATAGGCGAGCGTGCGGTGGCCGCGCTCGATCAGGTGTTCGGCCATCGCGCGGCCGACCTGTGCATGGTCGAACCCGATTTGGGTGAAGCCGTCGCCGCGAGCCTCGGGGTGGTGGTCCCAGATTTCGATCACCGGGGCGCAACGCGCGCGCGCCTGGTGCATCAGTTCGAGCGCCGCCGCCGTGTGGCGGCGCCCCGTGACGACGATCGCGCTCGGAAACCAGCCGAGCAGCGCGCGCAGCTGTTCCTCCTCGCGCTCGACCGAGTAGTCGGTCGAGGCCAGCAGGAGCTCGCAGCCCGAGCCCTGCAGCCCATCGGCAAGACCCTGAACCGTCTCGGCGAAGATCGAGTTCGCGATGCTCGGGATCAATGCGGCGACCATGCGTGCGCCGCCCCCCCCGGCACTGGCCAGGGCGCCGGCTTGCTTGTTGGGCATGTAGCCGGTCTCGGACAGGGCCCGTGCGATGGTCGTGCCGGTTTCGCTGGCCACGCGGTGCGGCTCGCGCAGGTACCGCGAGACGGTGATTGCGGTCACACCGGCCGCGGCCGCGACGTCGGCCAGCGTGGCGCGCCCATGGCCGCGCCGTGGGTGGCGTGGGACAGTGTCGGTCGGCATGCGGGTTTTCGTGGATGGCGATAGCCAGGCCCTGCCGGTAATGTTAGCGGTAACACGCCGGATCGCCATCCGCGTCAACCCCGAGACCGTACCGCCCGACGAACGCGCCCGTGCCCAAGACGCTCGCCGAACTCCGCAGCCGCCGCTGGTTCACCGCCGGTGGCATGCGCGCGTTCGCGCACCGCCAGCGCATGCAGCAGCAGGGCGTGCGGCGCGAGGACGTGATGCAGCGGCCCTGCATTGCGATCGTCAACACGTGGAGCGAGCTGTCGCCCTGCCACGCCCACCTGCGCGAGCGTGCCGAAGCGGTCAAGCGCGGCGTGCTGCTGGCCGGCGGCTTCCCGTTCGAGCTGCCCGCCCTCAGCCTGGGCGAGGTGCTGGTCAAGCCCACCACGATGCTGTATCGCAACTTCCTCGCCATGGAGGTCGAGGAGCTGCTGCGCTCGCTGCCGGTCGACGGTGTGGTGTTGCTTGCGGGCTGCGACAAGACGACGCCGGGCACCGTGATGGGCGCGATCAGCATGGGACTGCCCACGATCTTCTGCGCTGCCGGGCCGATGCTCAACGACCGCTATCTGAAGCCCGGCGAGCCCGAGCGCCGGGTCGGTGCCGGCACCCACACACGCGTGTTCTGGGACGAATACCAGGCCGGCCGAGTGAGCGATGCCGAGTGGGTGCAGCTCGAGTCGCACATGACGCGCAGCCCCGGCACCTGCAACACGATGGGCACCGCCAGCACGATGACATCGATCGTCGAGGCGCTCGGTCTGGCGCTGCCGGGCTCGACGGCCATCCCCGCGATGGATGCGGCGCATACGCGAATGGCCACCCGCTGCGGCGAACGCATCGTGCAGATGGTCTGGGAGGATCTGACACCGCAATCGATCCTGACGCGCGGCGCCTTCATGAACGCGGTGGCGGTGCAGATGGCGCTCGGCGGCTCGACCAATGCCGCCGTTCACATGATCGCGATGGCGCGCCGGGCGGGCGTGGCGCTCTCGCTCGACGACCTCGATGCCGTGGCGCGCCGGGTGCCGGTGCTGGCCAATCTGTTCCCGAGCGGCGACCGGCTGATGGAAGACCTGCACTATGCCGGCGGCCTACCGGCGCTGATGACACGGATCGTGCCGCACCTGTCTCTGGCCGAGCGCAACGTCAACGGCCGCTCGCTGGGAGAGAACCTGGAAGGCGTGCAGGTTCTGGATGACGCGGTGATCCGGCCGCTGTCGGATCCGGTCAGCGCCAGCGGGGCGCTCGCGGTATTGCGCGGCAATCTGGCGCCCGAGGGCGCGGTGATGAAGGCCAGCGCCGCGAGCCCGAAGTTCTTCCGCCACCGCGGCCGCGCCATCGTGTTCGACGACCCCGGCGAAATGAACCGGATCTGCGCGGATCCGACGCTCCCGTGCGACGAGGACAGCGTGCTCGTGTTGCGCAACGCCGGACCGGTCGGTGCCCCGGGCATGCCCGAATGGGGCGGCCTGCCGATCCCGAAGAGACTGCTCGACGCCGGCGTGCGCGACATGGTGCGCATCTCCGACGCACGCATGAGAGGAACCCACTACGGCAGTT
>JAOUIM010000302.1 GCA_029884035.1 Aquincola sp.
GCGGTTGGTCCCAATGGTGCAATCAGCGAGGGTGTCGCCGCAACACGGATTGTGGCGCGCCACTACGTCCTTGCTGGGGGTGCGATCAACTCGCCGGCGTTGCTGCTGCGCTCCGGCGCACCCGATCCTGAGGGTCGGCTTGGCCGGCGGACGTTCCTTCATCCAGTGGTGTTGTCTGCGGCGACTTTCGATCAGCAGGTCGCGGGCTGGCAAGGCGCCCCGCAGACGATCTACACCGACCACTTCCTCGAAACGGATCCGATCGACGGTCCGATTGGCTACAAGCTGGAGGCGCCGCCGCTGCACCCGCTGATCTTCACCACGTCAGTGGGCGGATTCGGCCGCGAGGCCGCCGCGAAGTTCGCTCGGTTCCCGAACACCCACGCGCTGCTCGCACTGTTGCGCGACGGCTTCCATCCGCTGTCGCAGGGCGGCCGCGTCGGATTGCGCAGTGACGACTCGCCCGTGCTCGACTACCCCCTCACTGACTTCGTGCTGGAAGGGGCTCGTCGCGCGTTGCTGACCATGGCCGAATTGCAGTTCGCTGCAGGCGCCAGGGAGGTCTTCACCGGCCACGAGATGGCGCCTCCCTACGGCAGCTGGTCCGAGGCCAAGGAGGGCATCGCGCGGTTGCCGATGCAGCCGCACCTGACCAAGGTGGTGAGCGCACACGTGATGGGCGGCTGTGGCATGGCAGCCGATGCCGGGCGCGGCGTGGTGCGGCCAGACGGGGTGCACTGGCAGATCGACAATCTGTCCGTGCACGACGGTTCGATCTTTCCCACCAGCATCGGCGCCAACCCGCAATTGTCGATCTATGGGCTCGTCAACAAGCTCGCGACCGGGCTGGCCAGGCGACTGACCGGCCGCGACGTGACTTTGCAGCAAGCCGCGGCGTGATCGCGCGAACCCAGCGCTGGATCCTCGCGCTGCTGCTGCTGGCCGCAGGGGCGTGGGCCGCAGTTCTCGCAACACGTGGCGCCTTTGGGATTGCGTTGATCGGTGCGCTTGCGATCTTGAACACCCAGCCGGGCTTGATCGCCATCGAGTACCTCGTGTTGATGCCCTATGCCAATCGGCGCGATCCAACTCACAGCCCCGGCCTGCGGCAGCGCCTCGTCGCCTGGTGGCGGGAGTCATGGACGGCGCACGCGGTGTTCTCTTGGAGACAGCCCTTTCGAGAAAACGCCGAATCCGATGGGCTCGACCCGGTCGCTCACGCGGGCCGCCATGCACTCGTCCTCGTGCATGGATTCTTCTGCAACCGCGGACTGTGGAACCCGTGGATGCGTCGCCTGCGTGAGCGGGGTATTCCGTTCGTGGCGATCACGCTCGAGCCGGCTTATGGCTCGATTGACGAGTACGTGCACGCGGTCGATGGGGCAATCGAACGCGCATGGCAGGCCACCGGCGTGGCACCGGTGATTGCGGCGCACAGCATGGGCGGCCTGGCGGTCCGCGCGTGGTGGCGCGCCAGGGGCACCGAGGGTGACGAGCGGGTATCGCATGTGCTGACGGTCGGGACCCCACACTGCGGAACACTGACTGCGTACTTCGCCAAGGGCTTGAACGCTCGGCAGATGCGGCCGGGCAGTTCATGGTTGTCGCAGCTCGCCGCCGACGAGCCGCCGGCGCGTTACGCACGGTTCACGTGCTTCTACAGCGACTGCGACAACATCTCGATGCCGGCGGCCACCGCGACGCTGTCCGGCGCGGACAACCGGCACGTGCCGGGACAACCTCACGTGGCGCTCGTCTATGCCCAAGCGGTTTTCGAAGAGGCCCTGCGGCGATCTCAATCAGCGTGAATCGCAGGCAGCTGCCGCGCGTTCGGCGCCAGCCTCGACGCCCGACATCAAGCTTTGGTCAGCACGCCCCGACGCATCTGGTCGAGTTCGATGCTCTCGAATAGCGCCTTGAAGTTGCCTTCGCCGAAACCCTGGTCACCCTTGCGCTGGATGAACTCGAAGAAGATGGGCCCGAGCTGGTTCTCGGAGAAGATCTGCAGCAAAAGCTCGCCAGGCTTGCCGTCGACGAGGATCTTGCGCTTCTGCAGTTCGGCCACGTCCTCCCCGTGCCCGGGGATCCGCTTGTCCACCAACTCGTAGTAAGTGTCGACCGTGTCGAGCAGCTTGACCCCCTGTGCGCGCAGCGCATCGACGGTCTCGAACAGGTTGGCGGCCCCGAGCGCGATGTGCTGGATGCCCTCGCCACGGTACATGTCCAGGTACTCCTGGATCTGCCCCGCCTTCTCGTTGCCCTCCTCGTTGATCGGGATGCGGATCTTTCCGCACGGGCTGGTCATCGCCTTGCTCTTGACGCCGGTGACCTGACCCTCGATGTCGAAGTAGCGGATCTCTCGGAAGTTGAACAGGCGCTCGTAGAAGCCGGCCCACTCGGCCATGCGTCCACGATGCACATTGTGCGTCAGATGGTCGATATAGGTCAGGCCGTGCCCTGAGTTCGCCAGTCCATCGGCGCCCATGCCGGGTAGTGGCTCGAAGTCCACATCGAAGAAGCCGATGTTGCCGATGTCTCCCGGCCTTGCTCCGTTCTTGCCGCGCCACTTGTCGACGAAATAGATCAGCGAATCGCCGATCCCCTTGATGGCCGGGATGTTCAGCTCGCCCGGGCCCGCGACGCCGGCGTACCCCCATGCACCCAGCGACAGCGCGCGCTCATAGGCGGCCTTCGCGTCCTGCACGCGGAACGCGATCGCGCAGATCGATGGGCCGTGCAGTCGTGCAAAGCGCTGCGCAAAGGAGTCGGGTTCGGCATTGACGATGAAATTGATCTCGCCCTGGCGGTAGAGCACGACGTTCTTGTGGCGGTGCTGCGCGATCGGCTTGAAGCCCATGCGGACGAACAGCGCGCCCATGGCCGCCGGGTCCGGCGCTGCGTACTCGATGAACTCGAAGCCATCGGTGCCCATCGGGTTGTCCCAGGGAGTGAATTGCATGGGGTGCCTCGTCGGGTAGGGAAACGCAGATGCGTGACTGTAGGGTGAGTGCGGCGCAGGATTCCTGCAAGTTCTGGCCCGGATGACGCCGGCTGGGCAGGGAATTACAGAGTTGCGTCTGTCTGAGCGGCGATCATTCTTGTCTAGGGGCCGCGACGCGGCGCTGCCCCGGCGGGTCTAGCCGGCGTCGATGTCGCGCAGCAAGGCCAGCGTCGGGGCGGCCCCGAGCTGCAGCAGGGAACCGACCTCGGCAATGTCGTCGGGCAGCGCCGGGTTGTCCCAGCCCCGGGCCGTATGGCGAGCGAGCCGTACCGCCAGCAGCACGTTCCTCACCGCGGGCTGTCCGGCATGACGTTCGTCGCCCAGCCGGACCAGCAGTGCGGGCAGGCGCCATGCCTTCATCAGCACCTGCTGCAGATCCACGAGTTCGATCCCGAGCACCGCACGCTGAACGGCAGCCGATCGCAGGGCCGGTGCGTCGTGCTGACGGCGCTGGATCTGCAATGCCAGTGACGGTGCATGGCACCACAGGAGCAGTTCGGCGAAGTCGTGAAGCAGCGCCGCGCCGTGGATCACGGCCGCGTCGGGGTCGAGTCGGTGGGCCGCGAAGCCGAGCGCGAAGCGGGCAGCGCGATGTGCGCGCGTGAGCACGGCATGGAGCCCGGCCAGCGCATGCCGGGACTCGGGCACGGAGGCCAGGGCCTCCTCGATCGAGAACAGGTCATCGAAGCGGCGAAAGAATGGCCCGATGCCCATCAGCACCAGAGCGCCGACCACGGTCTCGACATCGGTTTCTCGCCGGGTCGCCGTGCCGATGTGCGACAGCAGCTTGAGTGTCATCAACGGGTCGGCACCGATCAACTCGGCCAGTATGTGCGCATCGACTGCGTCCTCGTTGGTCGCGAGCTCGCGCACGGCATCCACGGTGCTGGCCAGCACCGGGATCGGTGCGGAGCGGAAGTGCGATGCCCACGCCGCCAGGCTCGGCAGCGCGCGGTCGATCCGCGGCATGGCGACAGTGGCTGGGGTGTTCATGGTCCGGGTTCGTGCCATGGCGATATCGACCATCTTGTGCCCTTGCTTGAGCGACGCTGCCCGGACCGCAGCGTGGGCCCGCGTGTGGATACCGCCCGGCCGTGCGGAGTTCGCAGACATGTGCCTGGCGCGGGTTGTCGGCCAAGGTGCGCCTCGATCGCCACTCAACGCCTTTGGACATGTCCCCGCGGCGCCGCGGAACCGGCGTCGCGGGGGCGGTCCATCACAACCGGGTCACGCCAGGCAGCAGCGCGACGAGCACGCCGTCTGCGTACAGCGCGCCCTCGGGTGCGCCGGCCTCGGCGTGGAACTCGAGTTGAGGCAACAGCGTCGCGGCCGTGTCGCGTGGCTGCGCGAGGCGCTGCGCCAGGCTTGCCAGCGCGCGGCTTGCGCGTTGGAGCACGGCCGCGGCGGCCCGGCGCGCGGCGTCTGGGCGGGCTGCGGCGTTCAACAGGGGCCCGCGGGCGGGGGCCAGGGATTGCGGTGCCATGGGTCTCTCCTGACGCACCGCGCTATGGCGGTGCATGGGTTCGTTGACGATTCATCGGCGGGGTGGCCGCTCCTTGACGGCCATGCGGTCGATTTCGCGGCGCAGTTCGCGCGAACTCCTTTGGCGCTGGGCGCCGCCGGTCGGGCTGTGCGCGCCTGCGATGCGAAAGCGGCAGGGGCGCACCAGCGGATTTCGCGGCGCAACACGGGGCAGGGTGATCTTCACAGGGGACTCCTGAAGGTTGAAGGACAGACGGTTGAAAAGCGAAAGGGCCCGGGGCATCGCTGCTCCCGGGCCCTGGGCCGATTTCGGCGCGTCTAGCCGACTGCGCTGCGGCCTGCCCCGGGACGGGCAGCGAAACGAACGACGAGCTCCAGACCGGCCGGGCGGGGCTGCGGGGCAAGGGAAATGGCGGTCATGGGGCTCCAGGGGCAGGGGTTGAGGGGCGGGGCGTCGCCGCGGGGGGGGGGCACGCCCGCAGCTTGCGCGAA
>JAOUIM010000017.1 GCA_029884035.1 Aquincola sp.
CGGGCCTGTCTTGTACATCACCATCGCACCGCCGAAGCGGTTGGCCTTGGTGTTGCCCGTCACGACGCTCGGGTCGCCCAACGAATACATCGCACCGGCCGTGAGGCCTCCGAGGACGATGCGGTACTGGATCGCGTTGCTGACACGGATGTCCACGCTGGCCGGGACCGACGCAACCTGTCCCGCCGACAGGGCCGACTGCGTGCCCATGATGTCGAAGTTCGCGTTGATCTCGTACGCCGGCGTGTACTGGCGGCCCAGGAGGATCGCGCCGAAGGGTGTCACGAGTCCGACATACGCCTGACGGTCCCAGAACCGGCCGGGCAGGTTCACGCCCAAGGTCTGACCGAGCTGTGCCGCGACGCCGGCCACCGCAGGCTGCAGCGCCGTCGGCAGCCCGAGCAACGCCGCCTGGTTCAGCCGGTCGGGCGTCTGGGTGCCCGTCGGCGGCCGGTTGCTGATCGTGCCGTCGTTGATTTCCATCCGGTGCTCGATCGTGAACAGCGCGCGGTAGCCGCCGCCGATGTCCTCGTTGCCGCGCAGGCCGAATCGCGAGCCTTCCATGATGCCGCTGGCCACGTTGGTCTTGGCGTTGGCCAGCCCGGTCGTGTGGACGATGCCGCCATCGACGATGCCGTAGACGGTCACCGTGGGCGTCGCGTCCTGCGCGAGCGCGGCACCACAGGCCGCGGCGAGGACGGACAGGGTCAGAACGGCTCTTTTCATGGTTGTCTCCGAAACGTGATTCTGCAGCCTCGCATCTTCGCGTAAGGCGCCAATCGAGGCGAGCGCCTGTTGCACACCACCAACGCTGTGTTTTCCCTAGGCGCTGCGCCCGGGCATGAAAAAGCCGCCCCGAGGGGCGGCTTCCTGGTTCTGCGCGGAAAGACCGATCAGAACTTGTGGTTGACGCCCACGTCGAACTGGGTCTTCTTGGCATTGGTCGAGGCGCCATTGCCGCTCGTCTTGCCCATGTCGGTGTAGAGCGTCGTGCGCTTGGACATGCTGTACCACAGGCCCAGGCCCAGCTTCTTGACGTCTTCGTCCGTCCACTTCGTGTAGCCCGCCTTGAACGTGGCGGCGCCGAACGGCACGCTCGCACCGAGCGACCAGCGCTTCAGGCTGGTAGACGTCGAGACATCGCCCTTTTCGTACTGGCCCATGAAGGTGGCGAAACCGGCGTTGTACGAACCGTAGAAGCCCGTCGTCTTCAGCGCATCGGCGTTCTTGTCATAGGCGAACGACACACGCAGGGGACCCGCGGCGTAGTCAGCGGCGAAGCCCGTGGGGCGCTTGGTGCCGTTGTTGTTCAACGCGGTTGCCGTCGTACCGGTGGAGCTGTTGTTATCCGCGGCGGCGATCATCGCGTGACCCGTCAGGCCACCCAGCGACGGCGTCGTGTAGTAGATCGCATTGGCGTAGCGCGAACCGTACGCCGGGACGCCCGCGAGGAAACCACCCGTGTGCACGCTGCCGACGGTGTCGGTGCCGAACGGATCGAAGTCACCGTTGACAACCTGCAGCGGGGGCAGCATCTTGCCCAGGCGCACGTTACCGAAGCCGCCCTTCAAGCCGACCCAGCCCTGACGCCAGAACGCGTTTGCGTCACGCTGCGCGCCGGTGTTCAGGTTGAAGCGGTGGTTCATGTAGAAGAACGCGCTCATGCCGCCACCGAGGTCCTCGGTGCCTGACAGCGACACGTTCGTGCGGCTCGAACCCGCGTTCGACATGTTGTACGCGCCGTTTTGACGGCGGATGCCCAGGTCGACGGCGCCCGACAGCGTGACCGACGACTGCGCCTGCGCTGCGCCGACAAACGCGCCCAGCACGGCGATAGCGAGCAGAGTTTTTTTCATTGCCAAGATCTCCAAGGTTGAGATTTAAGGGGTCCCGGTCCCGCATCTGCAGGACCGAATCGATCGATCCGGTGAAGCTGCAGCCAACCAGGCCAACCTCCTTACGCGGAAGTTGACGCTATTGCACCAGAGGCCATGGGGCCTGCAAAGCATTGCGCGACAAATCGTCAGCGCTTGTTGTCCGGGCACAACGATGACGGACCCGCACCGGACCGATTCGAGACCGCGCAGGTCAGTGGTAACTTCGCGTCCTGAGCATAGCCCTGTTGCCGCCAGATGCCCGATTTCATGGATCGAATGCTGACCGTCGTCGATGCCAGTTTGCGCGTCGTGTCCGGCAGCGCCCGGGCGTCGCGCCCGGTCCCGTTGCCCGCATCGGTACGTGAAGCCGCAGACACGCTGCCCGAGGACCAGCGCGAACTGTCGGGCGCGTTGATGCGCGTGAATCACGTCGGCGAGGTATGTGCCCAGGCGCTGTATCAGGCGCAGGCGCTCACGGCACGCAGCGACACCTTGCGCCGGCAGATGAACGCCGCCGCGCGCGAGGAGATCGACCACCTGGCGTGGACCGAGCAGCGGCTGCGCGAACTGGGCGCGCGCCCGAGCCTGCTCAACCCGCTGTGGTACGCGGGCGCTTTCGCGATCGGTCTGGCCGCTGGGCGTGCAGGCGACCGCTGGAGCCTGGGCTTCGTCGTCGAGACCGAGCGCCAGGTCGAGGAACACCTGGCGGGTCATCTCGAGCGCCTGCCCGCGCAGGACACGGTGTCGCGCGCAATCGTCGCCCGCATGAAGGACGAGGAGGCCCAGCATGCGCGCCACGCGCAGGCTGCGGGGGCTGCGGATCTGCCCGCACCACTGCGCTGGGCGATGCGCGGCGCGGCCAAGGTGATGACCACGACGGCACATCGCATCTGACCGCGGCTGCTCGCGGCACGGCGAACTCGCGCCCGGTACCTCAGGCAGCGACGATTTCGTGGCTGACCACGATCTCGGCCGTCTTGCCGAGCATCGCGGTGGCGGAGCAGTACTTCTCGTGCGACAGCGTCACCGCGCGCGCCACCGCGTCGGCCTTGAGGTCACGCCCGGTGACCGTGAAATGCATGCCGATGCGGGTGAACACCTTGGGGTCGGTGGCCGCCCGCTCGGCGCTGAGCTTGACGCGGCAACCGGTGACCGCGTGGCGCCCGCGCTGCAGGATCAGCACCACGTCGTAGGCGGTGCACGCGCCCGCACCGGCAAGCACCGTCTCCATCGGCCGCGGCGCGAGGTTGCGCCCGCCGCCCGCCGGCGCGCCGTCCATCGCGATCAGGTGCCCGCTGCCCGTCTCGGCAACGAAGGCCATGCCGCTCGCGGCCATCCAATCCACCGTGCATTCCATGCCCATCCCCGTGGTCAGCTCGGGTGACGATTGTGCCGTTGGGCTCGCCTATGATCGCCCGCCCATGCCGCAAAGACCCTCCGCGCCGGACCGTGCAACGTACCTCCAGCGCATCCTCACCGCCCGCGTCTACGACGTGGCGATCGAGTCCGCGCTCGAGCCGGCGCGCACGCTGTCGCGACGCCTGGGCAACCATGTGCTTCTCAAGCGCGAGGACCAGCAGCCCGTGTTCAGCTTCAAGCTGCGCGGCGCCTACAACAAGATGGCGCGGCTGGCCCCCGACGAGCTGGCGCGCGGCGTGATCTGCGCGTCGGCCGGCAACCATGCCCAGGGCGTGGCGCTCGCGGCGCGCAAGCTCGGCTGCCAGGCGACGATCGTGATGCCGGTGACGACGCCGCGGCTGAAGATCGACGCCGTCAAGGCGTTGGGCGGCGATGTCGTTCTGCATGGCGACAGCTACTCCGACGCCGCCGACCATGCCAAAGCCCTGCAGGCCGAGCGCGGCCTGACCTTCGTGCACCCGTTCGACGACCCCGACGTGATCGCCGGCCAGGGCACGGTGGCGATGGAGATCCTGCGCCAGCACCAGGGTCCGCTGGACGCGGTGTTCGTCGCCATTGGCGGCGGCGGCCTGATCGCCGGCGTGGCCACCTACGTCAAGGCAGTGCGCCCCGAGGTCAAGGTCATCGGCGTGCAGATGAACGACTCCGACGCGATGCTGCGATCGGTGCGTGCCGGCAAGCGCGTGACGCTGGCCGATGTCGGCCTGTTCTCCGACGGCACCGCGGTCAAGCTGGTGGGCGAGGAGACGTTCCGCATCGCGCGCGAACTGGTCGATGACTACGTGGTCGTCGACACCGACGCGGTGTGTGCGGCAATCAAGGACGTCTTCCAGGACACGCGAAGCATTCTCGAGCCGGCCGGTGCGATGGGCGTGGCCGCGGTCAAGCAATACGCAGCCGAGCACAAGACCAAGGGCCAGACCTACGTGGCGATCACCTGCGGCGCCAACATGAATTTCGACCGGCTGCGATTCGTCGCCGAGCGGGCCGAGTTCGGCGAGCAGCGCGAGGCGTTGTTCGCGGTGACGATCCCGGAGGCGCGCGGTTCGTTCAAGCGCCTGTGCGAGCTGATCGGTTCTCGCAGCGTGACCGAATTCAACTACCGCATCTCCGACGCGCGCGAAGCGCATGTGTTCGTCGGCATCGCGATCGCGCAGCGCGACGAGGCCGATCGCATCGAGCGCAATCTGGTGCGGCACGGCTTTGCCACCGTCAACCTGACCGACGATGAACTGGCCAAGGAGCATGTGCGCCACATGGTCGGCGGCCGCAGTGCGCTCGCCGCCGCCGAGCGCCTGTACCGCTTCACCTTCCCCGAGCGGCCAGGCGCGTTGATGCGCTTCCTCGATGCAATGCATCCGCAGTGGAACATCAGCCTGTTCCACTACCGCAACCAGGGAGCGGACCATGGCCGCATCCTGGTGGGCTTGCAAGTCCCGCGAGGCGACGAACGCGAGCTCAAGCGCTCGCTCGACGGGCTCGGCTATCCCTACGTCGACGAGAGCGCGAACCCGGTCTACGCCTTGTTCCTGCGCTAGCGACGGCCCTACACTCCGTGCCGCCCATGCACGCCGCCACGACCTCGCTGATCGCGCCCACCGCCAACCCGTTGCTCGAGCGCGCGCTGCGCGACAAGCTGCAGCGGCGCGGCGAGACCGCCGGCAGCCTGGGCGAACTGGAGCCGCTGGCGGTGCGCATCGGTCTGATCCAGAACACGCTCAAGCCGCGCTTCCGCGACCCGCAACTGGTGCTTTTCGCCAGCGACAATGGCCTCGCGGTCGAGGGCATTACCGCGGCGCCCGGCCACGGCACGGCCGAACGGGTCTGGCAGGCATTGCGCGGCCAGCTGCCGGTGTCGGTGTTCGCCGCGATCCAGGGCATGAACCTGTCGGTGGTCGACGCCGGTGTGGCCGAGCGTCTGCCGCCGCACGAGCGACTGCTGATGCGCAAGATCGCGCACGGCACGCGCAACTCGCGCGTGGGCGCGGCGATGACGGTCGAACAGGCGCACGCGGCGATCCGTGCCGGCATGGAAATCGGCCAGTCGCTGCCCGGCAACGTGCTCGCGTGCGCGGGCATTGGTGTCGGCGGGCAGGAATCGGCGGCGCTGATCCTGTCGCGCCTGGCCGCAGCCCCGGTGCGCGAACTGCTGCAATCGCATCCGCAGATGGACAGCAGCGTACTGACCCACCTGCTGGTCGTCACCCAAGGCGCACAGGGTCGCCACCGCGACGTCCATGATCCGGTCGAGGTGCTGGCGGCCTTCGGCGGCTTCGACATCGCGATGATGGCCGGCGCGATGCTGGTCGCCGCCGGGCGACGGCACCTCGTCATCGTCGACGGATTGCCCGCCTGTGCCGCGCTGATGGTCGCTGCTCGCATTGCCGCGCCGGTCACCGACTATTGCGTCTTCTGCCGCAGCCACAGTCACAACGGGCTGGACTACGCGCTGAACCTGTTTCACGCGTCGGCGCTGCTCGAACTGGGGATGGAAAGCACCGACGGGACGGGTTCCACGTTGGCGTGGCCGCTGCTTCGTGCCGCTGCGTCACTGCTGACCGAGGTGGCCGAGGGCGAGGATCCCGGCCCGACGCGCCCGGGCGAACTCGGCGGCCCGCAAGCCTGATCGCCGCGCTCGGCTCAGCGCGTGCTGCCAGGCGGCGGGACCAGCACGGGCTCGGTGGACTCCGAATCCTGCGCGGGCTGAACGGCGGGCCGCACGGCCTGCACTGGCGTCGGCAAGGTGGCAATCGGACCGCCGTTGGGCGGCGGGGCCGCGTTGGTGGGCGGCGGCACCGGTACCGGCAATGCCGTCGCCCCCGGCGGCCGGGTGGACGTTGCGGCGGACGGCAGTGCCGGCAACTCGAGACTCACTTGCGCGGCGTCGCCACGCGCGCCGAGCGCCGCTCCGCGGGGATGCACCGACTGCAACACGATGTCGCCGTCGATCGAAGCCCCGACCTTGAATCCACGCGCCGGTTTGCCATCGACGGCGATCAGGGCGACGCCGGTCCGGTCGCCACCCTGACGCGGCGCAGCAACGCCAAGCAGTTTGAAGCGCGAAGCGAGCGCGGGCTCCGCTGCCGGCGTCGACGGGCCGGCCGCTGCAGGTGGTGCGCCCAGTACGCGCGTGAGGTCGCCGCGCGGCACGGTGGACGCCGCGACCGCGACCGTGTGAGCGGGGGCAACAGGCGACGTGGCCGACAGTCGCATCAGCCAGAACACCGCGCTGGCCGCCACCGCGGCCCAGATCACGAAGGCGACCAAGCGTACGCTCATCGCGCCATTATCATTGATGCGTTACGCGCCATACAGCCAACGCGCTGCCTCCGATGAGATCCATCACACGCCCAAGCCGCGCGCACGCCGCGCATCAAGGCTTCACGCTCATCGAGCTGCTCGTCGTCCTGGTGATCATCGGTGTGCTCGGTGCGCTGATCGTGCCGAACCTGTTCTCCAGCGTCGACGACGCGCGGCGCACGGCGGCGCGCACCGACATCAACACGCTGATGCAATCCTTGCAGCGCTACAAGCTCGACAACCAGCGGTTCCCGACCGCCGATCAGGGGCTCGCGGCGCTCGTGACCAAGCCGACGGTCGGCCCGGCCGCGCCGAACTGGCGTCCATACCAGAACAAGCTGCCGAACGACCCGTGGGGCCGGCCGTACCAGTACGCGAATCCAGGCGTCAAGGGTGAGGTCGACGTCTTCAGCTACGGCGCCGACGGGCAAGCCGGGGGCGAAGGCAACGATGCCGACATCGGGTCCTGGCAGTAGTCGGACGCACGGCCGAGCAAGCGCCGCAGGTCTGGTTCTGCCGCTCCGCCAGCGTCACCGCCTCCCCGGGATGTGGCGCGGCTGCACCGGGGGCAGCCTTGGTTTCACGCTGATCGAGCTGCTCGTGGTGCTTGCGATCGTCGCGATCGCCAGTGCGCTCGTGACCGTGGCGCTGCCCGACCGGACGCAGGATCGGCTGAACGAGGACGCCGAGCGGCTGGTCGCGCTGCTCGAGTCGGCGCGCGCCGAGGCCCGCGCGTCGGGTATCGCCGTGCGCTGGGAGCCGGCTGCCGCTGACGCGAACGATGGCGCGCAGTTCCGCTTCATCGGCCTGCCTGCGAGCCTGGCCCTGCCCAAGCAGTGGCTCGACCCCGGTGTCACGGCCGAGGTGGTGGGCGCACGAGCGGTCACGCTAGGCCCCGAGCCCGTGCTTCCGGCTCAGCGCATCGTGCTGCAACTGGCGGATCGGCGCGTCGTACTCGCCAGCGACGGGCTGGCGCCCTTCGCGCCGCAGGGGCCGAGCCCGTGATCGGCGCGTCCGCCCCGCCGGCGACGCGGTGCAGCTGGCCTGCCCGTGGTTTCACCCTGGTCGAGGTACTCGTTGCGCTGGCCATCGTCGCCGTCACGCTAGGGGCGGGATTCAAGGCGGCCGGGGCACTGACGGACAACGCCGAGCGCCTGGCCGACGTCAGCGCCGCGCAGTGGTGCGCCGACAACCAGCTCACCGAGCTCAAGCTCGCCAAGCAATTCCCTGGCGTGGGCGACAGCGATTTCGCCTGCGAGCAGCTGGGCCGGGCGTACCGCGGCACGCTCGTCGTGCGGCCGACGCCGAACCCGAACTTCCGGCGCGTCGACGCCAACATTGCCGATGACGCGGGCCATCCTGTGCTGACCCTCTCGACGGTGCTGCCGCGCTACTGAGCGATGAGCATCGGGCGTCGCGGTTTCACCCTCGTCGAGGTGCTTGTGGCCCTGACGCTGATGGCCGTGCTAGCCAGCATGTCGTGGCAAGGCATTGCCAGCGTCGCCGACGCGAAGCGCGCCAGCGACGAGCGCGTCAATGCGACGCTGCGCATCGGCACCGTGCTGGCCCAGTGGGAACAGGACCTGGGGCAACTGCACGACACGGCGCTGGTCCCCGCACTGGCCTTCGATGGCATGACGCTGCGACTCGTGCGGCGCCAGGCCGACGGCCTGCAGGTCGTCGCCTGGGCGCTGCGAGACGGCCGCTGGATGCGCTGGGCTTCCCCGTTGGTCTCGCGTGCAGCGGCGCTGCAAGACACGTGGCTGGCCAGCTATCAGCTGCTCGGCAACGAGCCCGAGCAACTGCTGCTGCTCGACAACGTCGCCGCCTGGCAGATCTACTTCTATCGTGGCAATGCCTGGACCAATGCCCAGTCGAGCGCCGACCTGCGTCCCAACGCCGCGGCCCCCGCCCCCGGGGCGCCGAGGGCGCAGCTGCCGACGGGGGTGCGCGTGGTGCTCACGATGCAAGGTAGTGCTGAGGGCGTGCCGCCACAGACCCTGACGCGCGACCTGTTGCTCGCGCCGCAACTGCCGTGACCGCGGTCCGCCGCTCGTCCGTGACCCGCGGGGCTGCTGGGTCGCAGCCCGCTGCGGGTGTTTCCCAATTGGGTGGCCCGGGACGGGCCGGCACGGGCTTGCAACGTGCCGGTCAGCGCGGTGCCGCGCTGTTGCTGGCGCTGCTGATTCTCACGATGGTCGCGACGCTGGCCGCTGGCATGGTCTGGCAGCAGTGGCGCGCGATCCAGATCGAGTCGGCCGAACGGGCACGCACGCAGGCGGCGTGGATCCTCTCGGGCGCACTCGACTGGGCACGCCTGATCCTGCGAGAAGACGCCCGCACGGGCGGTGCGGACCACCTCGGCGAGCCGTGGGCAGTGCCTCTGGCCGAGGCGCGGCTGTCGTCCTTCCTCGCGGCCGACCGCGACAACAACAGCATGGCGGAAAACGACTCGCTCGACGCGTTCCTCTCGGGCTCGATCGTCGACGCGCAATCGCGCTGGAACCTTCGCCGGCTGATCGACGGCAACGGCAAGGTGGTTCCGGCCGAACTGCGCGTCCTGCAGCGCCTGTGCGACCAGGGCGGCGCACCGGGGGACAGCGCCGACCGGATCGCCACGGCGCTCGCCAAGGCCTGGGGGCCGCCGGGGGCCAGCCGCGACGACGCGGCCATCGCGCCACAACGGCTGTCCCAGCTGGCCTGGCTGGGCATCGACGCCGACACGATCGGCCGCATCGAGCCCTGGGTGACGCTGCTGCCCGGGGCCGACGCGCGCGTCAACATCAACACCGCACCGGCCGAGGTGATCGCTGCCGCAGTGGACGGCATGACCCTGGGCAGCGCGCAGCGTCTGGTCCAGGAGCGCCAGAACCAGGTGTTCAAAGACGTCGCTACCCCGCCGGCGCGGAGCTATTTTCCAGAGGCGCCCGAGACCCCCCTCAACGGGCTCGGTGTGTCGAGTCGCTTCTTCATCGTCCAGGGACGCCTGCGACTGGGCGAACGCGTGCTCGAGGAGCGTTCACTCGTCGAACGGCGCCAGCTCGAGGTGGTCGTGCTTCAGCGCGAGCGTCTGAGCCTGCGCGATGGCACGTGAACATCTGCGCTGCGCCCGCATTTCCACACATGACCCCACTGACGACCCCACTACACTGGCGGCACGGCTGAACCCCGGACCGCGCGTTGGCGCGGCCCGATGTTGGCGCTAGCCTCTCATCGCCCCGAACATGTCCACGCTCGTCATCCAGTTGCCCTCGCGCGCCCGCCTGGCCGGCGGCGATGCACGCACGCCCCCACGCGACGACGCGACCGAGTTTGCCTACGTGCTGACACCCGACGGCATCAACATCACGCGTCAGGGCCGCACGACGCCGGCCCTGATGCCCAAGGCGGACAGTGCAGTCGTCGTGCTGGCCGAGCAGGACGTGAGCTGGCACCTGGTCACCGTGCCCAAAGCGCCGGCCGCGCGGCTGCGTGCGGCGATCGCCGGCCTGCTTGAGGAGCAGTTGCTCGAGGAACCCGATGTGCTGCACTTTGCGCTCGCCCCGGGGACCGCGGCCGGCCGGCGCGGCTTCGTGGCGGTCATGGACAAGGCCTGGCTCAGGGGTCACTTGTCCGCCCTGGACAAGGCCGGGATTGCCGTCGAGCGCGCAGTGCCCATGGCCTGGCCCGAGGACACCCCGCTGGGCCATTTTGGCGCCCCGTTCGGCGACGATGCGGGAGCCCCGATGCAGGTGACGTGGTCCGACGCGAAGGGGGTGATCTGTGTCGGCGTGAACGGCGCGCTAGCGCGTCAGATGCTGCCACAGTGGGCCTCCCAGCCCGCGCGCTGGACCGCACACCCGGCGGTGGCCGCGCCGGCCGAGCGCTGGCTCGGCGGCAGCGTGCTGGTTCAGGGCGACGACCAGCGTGCGCTGCAGGCGATGCGCTCGCTATGGAACCTGCTGCAGTTCGACCTCGCGGCCAAGAATCGGGGCGCGGTGGCGTTTCGCGACGCGATGCGGCGATGGCGCAGCAGCAGTTGGCGCCCGGTACGTTGGGGCCTTGCGGGCCTGGTCGCAGTACAGGTACTGGGCCTGAACCTTTGGGCCTGGCATCAGGAACGCCAGGTCGGCGCCAAGCGTGAAGCCATGGTCAGCCTGCTGCGCAGCACACACCCGCAGGTCCGCGCCGTGCTCGATGCGCCGGCGCAGATGCAGAAGGAGACCGACCTGCTGCGAACCGCCGCAGGCCGCAGCGGTGATGGCGACCTCGATACGCTGCTCGGCGTGGCCGCCTCGGCCTGGCCCGAGGGCCAACCGCCCTTGCAGACGATGAAGTACGACGGCACCCGCCTGTCCTTTTCCAGCAGCGGCTGGAGTGAGGCGCAGGTCGGGCAGTTTCGCAGCCAGCTCGGTGCGAGCGACTGGAGCGTGACCCAAGATGGTGGCACCCTGACTCTGGCGCGAGCCAGCGGGGCGAGAAGATCATGAGTGCTGCGGGCACGACGAGCGCGGGATCTGCTGCGGGCGAGGGGCTCCGCGCGGCGCTCGCGCCGTTGCGAGCACGCTGGCAGGCGCTGGGAGCGCGGGAGCGGCGGCTCGTCACGGTAATGGCCTGGGTCCTCGGTCTGACTTTGCTGTGGCTGGTGGCCGTGGCACCGGCATGGCGCATCGTCGCCGGTGCGCCTGCGCGACTCGATGAACTGGACGCTCAGCTGCTGCAAATGCAGCGCCTGGCCGGCGAAGTGCGCACCTTGCGCGGCGCGCCCGCGGTGGGCGGTGTGCAGGCGCAGGCGGCAGTGAAGGGGGCGACCGACGCCCTGGGCGGCGCCGCCCGCCTCACGCTCGGCGGCGACCGCGCCACCGTCGTCTTCACCAATGTGAGTGGCACGCAACTGCGCGAGTGGCTTGCCGAAGTTCGCGGCGCCGGCCGCGCGCGCGCGGTCGAAGCCAACCTGACGCGAGGACCCCAAGGCTACAGCGGCACCGTCGTTCTCGCGCTGTCCGGGAGCAACCCATGATCGGCGCTCTGCGCCTTCGCCGCACACCCGCGCGTTTCGCCCGCACCGGATTCGCCGAAACCACGCTGGCCGAACTGGCATGGCAACGCACCCGCACGTCGGCCCACCGCTGGGCCGCCGCTGGCGCGGTGGTGGGCGGCGTGGTGGCGCTGGTGGCGTTCATTCCGGCGGGCTGGATGGCCAACGCTGTCGCTTCGGCCAGCGGCGGTCGCGTGTTGCTCACCGACGCACGCGGGACCCTGTGGCGCGGAAGCGCCCTGCCGGTGTTGACCGGCGGCGAGGGCAGCCGCGACGCGGCCGCGCTGCCCGACCGACTGGACTGGCGCCTGGGCTTCGCCGGGCTCACGCCGGAACTGCGATTGCGCCAGGCCTGCTGCCTGCGCGGTGAGGTTCGCTTGCAGGTCCGCCCCGGTTGGGGACGCTACACGCTTCAGGTCAAGCCCAGTCAGGGCACGACGCTCGGCCAATGGCCGGCAGCGCTCCTGACGGGCCTGGGGACGCCGTGGAACACGATGCAGATGGGCGGCACGCTGCGATTGACCTCGCCCGGCCTGACGATCGAATCGGTGCAGGGCCGCATGCGATTCACGGGCGACGCCGCGCTCGACATCGCCCATGCCTCATCGCGCGTGTCGACGCTCGAGACGCTCGGCAGCTACCGCTTCACGCTGCGCGGCGATGCAGCCAGCCCGGACGCCGCGCGATTGGACCTTGTCACCCTCGACGGTGCGTTGCGTCTGTCTGGCAGCGGCCAGTGGTCGGCCAGCGGCCTGCGCTTCCGCGGCGAGGCGACCGCCGCCGAAGGCAGCGAGCCTGCGTTGAACAACCTGCTGAACATCATCGGCCGGCGCCAGGGTGCGCGCTCGGTCATTTCGATCGGATGAACATGAAGCGACGACCCTCCTCTCCCGCCCTGTTGCCGATCGCACTTACGGCACTTGCGCTCGCGCTGCCCCTGCCGGCCTTGGCGCAGCAGACTGCTGCGGGCAAGCCTGCGGCGGCTCCCCGGGCATCGACGGCAGCGGGCGCACGCGTGACGCTGAACTTCGTCAATGCCGACATCGAGGCGGTGACGCGCGCGATGGGCGCGATGCTCGATCGCCAGTTCATCGTCGACCCGCGCGTCAAGGGCACGATTACGGTCTATAGCGAAACGCCGTTGACGGTTCGCGATGCGTATTTCAACTACCTGGCAGCGCTGCGTGGCCTGGGTTTCACCGTGGTCGAGAACGCCGGCCTGCTCAAGGTGGTGCCCGAGGCCGACGCGAAGCTGCAAGCCGGCACGGTGTCGATCGGCGACGTCAACCGCCGCGGCGACCAGATCGTCACGCAGATCTTCCGGCTCGACCACGAGAACCCGAACAACCTGGTGGCGATCCTGCGGCCGCTCATCAGCCCGAACAACACCATCAATGCGAACCCGGGCACGAGCTCGCTGGTCATCACCGACTACGCCGACAACCTGGCGCGGCTGGGCAAGATCATCGCCGCGCTCGACCAGCCCTCGGCGAGTGACATCGAGGTCGTGCCGCTGCAGCATGGCGTGGCTGCCGACCTCGCGCCCTTGGTCCAGCGGTTGGCCGATGGCTCCGGCCCGTCCGCGCCGGGCGTGCCGGGCGCCGCCACTGCCGCGGTCGCCGTGATTGCCGACTCGCGCAGCAACGCGCTCATCGTGCGCTCGGCCAACCCGGCGCGACAAGCCCAGGTGCGCTCGATCATCGACAAGCTCGACCGGCCGACGCAAGGCGGTGGCCCGGCCGGTACCGTGTGGGTCGTTCACCTGAAGAACGCAGAGGCCACGAAGATGGCTCAGGTGCTGCGCGCGGCGTTTCCGGTGGGCTCGGGCAGCGGGGGTGGAGGTGGCGCCGCCCCGGTGGCCGCCGCGCCGGCTGTCGCGGCGAATGCACAGGGCGCCGGCGCCTCGCCCGCCACCGCGCCGATCCAGGCCTCGGCGGGGCCGTCGACCGGCGGTTTCGTCCAGGCGGACCCCTCGACCAACTCGCTGGTCATCACCGCGCCCGAGCCTTTGTATCGCCAGGTCCGCGCGATGATCGAGCAGCTCGACACACGGCGCGCGCAGATCTACATCGAGAGCCTGATCGTCGAAGTCTCCGGCGACAACCTGGCCGAGTTCGGCATCCAGTGGCAGGGACTCAACGGCCAGAAGGGCGACAAGAACATCGTCGGTGCAGGCACGAACTTCTCAGGCGCAGCCAACATCATCAACCTGTCGGCCGCCGTCGCGCAGGGACGCGCGGGCGCGGGCAGCGTCGACCTGAGCGGCCTGGGCGGCCTGAACATCGGGGTGCTGCGCGACTTCGGCGGTTTTTACGGTGTCGCCGCGATCGCGCGCCTGCTGCAGACGCAGACCAACGTGAACATCCTGTCGACGCCCAACCTGATCACGGTGGACAACGAAGAGGCCAAGATCGTCGTCGGCCGCAACGTGCCCTTCATCACCGGCCAGTTCACCAGCACCGGCACCGGCACCACCAATCCGTTCCAGACGATCGAGCGCAAGGACGTGGGCATCACGTTGCGCATCAAGCCGCAGATCGGCGAGAGCGGGACCGTGCGGCTGGCGATCTTCCAGGAGAGCTCGGACGTCATCACGCAGGCCACCGGCACCGGCAACACCGGGCCGACGACGAGCAAGCGCTCGATCGAGTCGAACGTGATCGTCGACGACGGCACGATCCTCGTCCTGGGCGGGCTGATCGAGGACCGCTTCGAGGACACCAAGAACAAGGTGCCCCTGCTGGGTGACATCCCTGTCCTGGGCGCGCTCTTCCGCAGCGAAACGCGATCGCGCAAGCGCACCAACCTGATGGTCTTCCTGCGCCCGGTGGTGATGCGCTCCGCCGACGACGCGAACAAGCTGTCGCTCGATCGCTACGACCTGATCCGCGCCCAACAGAAGGACGCGCAGCCCTCGTCGAATCCCGTGTTGCCGGTCGGTGACGCGCCGATCCTGCCGCCGCAGCGCGCACCACAGCTCGCTGAGCCCGCCTCGGCGCCGGCCAAGACAAACTGACGGACACGATGGCCGCCCGACACCCTCTGCCCTACGCCTTCGCCAAGGCCCACACCCTGCTGCTCGAGGACGACGGCCAGCAGCTGACACTGTGGGCCGGCGAGCATGCCTCGGCCACCGCGCTGTCCGAAGTACTGCGCGTCTACGACATCAAGCGGTTCGAGCGCGAGGCCGTCGGCACGCTGGCGCAGCGGATCGCCTCGGCCTACGCCGGCGGCGAGGGCAGCGCTGCTGCGGTGGTCGGCGAGGTCGAGAGCGCGGTCGACCTCGGCCGCATGATGCAGGACCTCCCGGCCGTGGAAGACCTGCTCGAGGCGGCCAACGACGCGCCGATCATCCGCATGCTCAACGCCCTGTTGACACAGGCGGCCAAGGATGGCGCGAGCGACATCCACATCGAACCCTACGAGCGCAACTCCTCCGTGCGCTTCCGCGTCGACGGCACGCTGCGCGAGGTCGTGCAGCCCAACCGCGCGCTGCACGCCGCGCTGATCTCGCGCCTGAAGATCATGGCCGAGCTCGACATCGCGGAAAAACGCCTGCCGCAGGACGGCCGCATCTCGCTGCGCATCGGAGGCCGCGCGATCGATGTGCGGGTGTCGACGCTGCCGAACGCGCACGGCGAGCGAGCGGTGCTGCGCCTGCTCGACAAGGGCGAGGCCAAGTTCTCGCTCGAGTCCCTCGGCATGAGCGGCGATGTACTGACCCGGTTCAAGGCCATGGTGCAGCAGCCCCACGGCATCGTGCTGGTCACTGGCCCGACCGGCAGCGGCAAGACGACCACGCTGTACGCCGCGCTGCAGACGCTCGAGACGAGCACGACCAACGTGCTGACCGTCGAGGACCCGATCGAGTACGAACTGCCGGGCATCGGCCAGACCCAGATCAACGCGAAGATCGACCTCACGTTCGCCAAGGCGCTGCGCTCGATCCTGCGCCAGGACCCGGACGTGATCATGATCGGCGAGATCCGTGACTTCGAGACCGCGCAGATCGCGATCCAGGCGTCGCTCACCGGCCACCTCGTGCTGGCCACGGTGCATACCAACGATGCGCCATCGTCGGTCACGCGGCTGATCGACATGGGCGTCGAGCCCTACCTGCTGTCAAGCTCGCTGCTCGGGGTGCTCGCGCAGCGCCTGGTGCGCAAGCTGTGCACCTCCTGCAAGCGGCGCGACGAGCGCGGGATCTGGCACCCGGTGGGCTGCGACGAGTGCGGCCGCACCGGCTACAAGGGCCGTACCGGCGTCTACGAGATGATGACTGCCGACGACACGGTGCGCGCGCTGGTGCACAACCGCGCGGCGGAAAGCCAGCTCTTCGTGGCGGCGGAGGCGGCCGGCCTGAAGCCGATGCGCGAGGATGGCGAGCGGCTGGTTGCCGAAGGCGTCACGTCTCTCGAGGAAGTGTTGCGGGTCACCCGGGAATGACGACCCCCAAGCTTGTCGCGTCGCTCCGTCGCGCCCCCCGGGGGACGAGCAGCCAGCCTTGGGACGGCCAGGCGGCCGGCTGACGCATGCCCGCCTACAAGTTCGAAGCGCTGGACGCCGACGGCAGGTCCAAGACCGGGCTGGTCGAGGCGGACAACGCGAAGGCCGCGCGTGCCCAGCTTCGCGCGCAGGCGCTGGTGCCACTGGACGTGGCGCTGGTGGCGCAGGCCGCCAATGACGCGATGGCCGCGCGCTTTGCGCGCCGCATCTTCACCAGCACGACGCTGGCCATCTGGACGCGACAGATGGCCGGCCTCGTGGGCTCGGGGCTGCCGCTGGAGCGCTCGCTGACCGCGCTGATGGAAGACGCGGAGGACCCGCGCCAGCGCGAACTGGTGGCGCACCTGCGCAGCGAGGTCAACGCGGGCAGCGCCTTCGCGCGCGCGCTGGCCACCGTACCGCGTGAATTCGACGACGTCTACCGCGCCGTGGTCGCCGCCGGCGAGCAGAGCGGCGCGCTCGGCCAGGTGCTCGAGCGCCTGGCCGACGACCTCGAAGCGCAGCAGGCACTCAAGTCCAAGCTGATCGGCGCGACGCTGTACCCCGCGATCGTCTCGGTGATCGCGTTGTTCATCGTGATCTTCCTCGTGACCTACGTGGTGCCGCAGGTGGCCAGCGTCTTCGAGGGCGGCAAGCGTGCCCTGCCGATACTGACCGTGGCCATGCTCGCGGTCAGCGCCTTCGTGCGCCACTGGGGCTGGCTCGTGGTGCTGGCCGTGGCCGGCAGCGTGGGCACGCTGCTGTTCGCGCTGCGCAGCGACGCGTTCCGCGAGCGCTTCGACGCCTTCTGGCTGACGCTGCCGCTGGTTGGGCGGCTCGCGCGCGGCTACAACGCGGCGCGCTTTGCCGGCACGCTGGCAATGCTGGCCGGCGCGGGGGTTCCGATCCTCAAGGCGCTGCAGGCCGCGGCCGAGACGCTGTCCAACCGCGCGATGCGCGCCGATGCGATGGCCGCGCTGGTGCAGGTGCGCGAGGGTGCGCCGCTGGCCAATGCGATGTCGTCGAAGAAACGTTTTCCCGGGCTGTTGGCGATGTTCGCGCGGCTGGGCGAGCAGACCGGCACGCTGCCCAGAATGCTCCAGCGCGCCGCCGATCAGCTGGGCGGCGAAGTGCAGCGCCGCGCGCTCGCGCTGGCGACGATTCTCGAGCCGCTGCTGATCGTCGGCATGGGCGGCGTCGTGATGATGATCGTGCTGGCCGTGCTGCTGCCGATCATCCAGCTGCAGAGCTGGGTGCGCTGACGCGGCCTGCGCGTCGGGCGTGGCGGTCTGGCGCGCTCAGGCGCCCGTCGGCACTACAGCGAACGCCACACCAAGCAAAGCCACGCCCAGCGGCGCGAGGTTGATCAGCCAGCGCAGCGAGCGTTCCCGTCCCCGCGGCGCGGTCTCGACGAACTCGAGGATGTCCTCGGGGAAGGCTTCGCTGCGCAGCGGCACGGGCAGTGGGGCGGGGGCGGCCGTCGCGGCGTTCATGGCATCGATCTCCTGGGTCATGGGGACGAGTCTGCGGGGCTGACGTGACGCGGGTGTGTCTGGATGCGTCGTGCACGTGAAGTTGTTCTTACACGGCCTTCGGTCGCCGACTGCGACTCAGGCTTGTGTGGAGGCCGCCGTCGACGCTGCGACCATGGCCGTTGCCTCGCTCGTCGCCAAGGTGTCGATGCCCGAAAGCACCAGCAGCGTGAGGACCAGCGAGGCCACCAAGGCCTGGACGCGGGTCGCGATCGGGGTCTGGGGCAGTGTGCGCATCGCGTTCATGGAGGGCTCCGTCTGTGTCTGGTTCGTGGTCGATGAAGTCACTGTACGAACCGTCGCCATGCGACGCGAGCGCAAGGCGACGAGGGGGCGGCTTGATGCGACGAAGCGCCGAGGAACGCGATGAGCGGCGAAGCGTTTCGACACGATCGCCATGCGTGCACGCAGCGGCCGTGACTGAGCCGACACCGGCGATGCGCCCGCCAGAAACGCCGAAGGCGCCCCGAGGGGCGCCTTCGCGCGCTCCGAACCCGCCGCAGGGCGTGTCAGGCGCGTTGCGTCGCGAGGGTCGACTGCACGACCAGTGCGCCCGCCCCTTCGTCGCCAGCCAACGAATTGATGCCCGTGAGCATCGCGACGGTGACGACGGCGGCCGCGAACAAGGCCTGGAAGCGGATGGCAATCGAGGTCCGGGGCAGTTCGTTGCGGTTCATGGTGGGCTCCTTCGTGGCGGGTGGGGACGTTCGGTCTCGATGGCCGCACTATCGTCGTCGCCCCGCCTTGCAGCCAGCGGCATGCGACGGGCCGCGGCTTTTGCACGATGAGACGTCGCCGCGGCCGATCGGCTGGCCGCGACTTGTTGCACGCCACGCGCAACTGGGGGGTGTCAAAGGGTCACTTCCGGACTTGCGCCAGGTTGTGCGATGCTTGAATCTAGTGACCGGATGCCGTCGTCTGGAGGATTGCATGACCGCAGTGCCCGCGTGCCTTCCTATCGCGCAGATGCGCAGCGTGTACCGCTGCGCCGATGTCGAGCGGCGTCTGGCCAAGCTGCCGCCCAAGGATCACGAGCCGTTGCGCGCCACCTACGAGCGCATGCTCGAGAAGGGCCCCGAGCGATTCCAGGTCAAGCCCTCAGGCGTGCCGGCGATGGACCACCTGTACGGCGAACTCCCCAACTTCCACGAGGCCCTGGACGATGTGCGGCGCCAGCTCGCGCTGTGTCAGGACAGTCGCGACGCGCTCGAGATCACCCCGATGCTGCTGCTGGGCCCGCCCGGCGTGGGCAAGACGCACTTCGCGCGCGAGGTGGCCAAGCTGCTGGGCACGGGCTGCGGTTTCGTCTCAATGGCCAGCCTGACCGCCGGCTGGGTGCTGTCAGGGGCCTCGAGTCAATGGAAGGGCGCGCGCCCCGGCAAGGTCTTCGAGACCCTGGTCGACGGCGCCTACGCCAACCCGGTGATCGTGATCGACGAGATCGACAAGGCGCGTGGCGAGCATGCCTACGATCCGCTGGGTTCGCTGTACAGCCTGCTCGAGCACGACACCGCGCACGAATTCACCGACGAGTTCGCCGAGGTCGCGATCGATGCCAGCCAGGTGATCTGGGTGGCCACCGCCAACGACGAGCGCGCGATCCCCGAGCCAATCCTCAACCGCGTCAACGTGGTCGAGGTACAGGCACCTGACCGCGACCAAGCGCGCTCAATCGCGCTGCGGCTGTACACACAGATCCGTGGCGCTCACGACTGGGGCCGTCGCTTCGACGAGGCCCCGGCCGAAGCGGTGCTCGAGCGCATGAGCGAGCTGGCGCCGCGCGAGATGCGCCGCGCCTGGCAGGCCGCGTTCGGCAACGCGCGGCTGGATGCGCGCGGTGCGATCGAAGTGCGCGACCTGCCCGACCCCCCGGGGCGGCGCTCGCCCATCGGTTTCACGCACTGACCGCCTGACCGCCCTGCGGGTGTCCCGCGCAGAGCCGGCGCGGTGAGATCCCCAGAAACGGTGGCACGGCATGCAGCGGCGCCGTCCACGGCGGCTCGCTACCATCGCCCGATGCCCGCCTCCCTGGGCGACCGCCTGGTCGTCGCGATCTCCGCCCGCGCCCTGTTCGACTTCGAGGACGAGAACCGCGTCTTCGAGGCGAGCGACGACCGCGCCTACATGCAGCTGCAGCTGCAGCGGCTCGATGCACCGGCACGGGTGGGGGTGGCGTTCTCGCTCGTCAACAAGCTGCTCGCGTTCAACGCGCCCGGCGGGGAACGCAGCGTCGAGGTCGTGATCCTGTCGCGCAACGACCCGGTCTCGGGCATGCGCGTGTTCCGGTCGTCCCAGCACTACGGTCTGCCGATCGAGCGTGGCGTGTTCACGCGCGGCCAGAGCCCCTGGCGCTACCTCAAGCCGCTCGGTGCACACCTGTTCCTGTCGGTCAACGAGGCCGACGTGCGCCAGGCGCTGGCCGCGGGCGTGCCCGCCGCACGCGTGTACCCGCAGTCGGCGCGTGCCTCCGACGCGCACCCGTTCGAGGTGCGCATCGCGTTCGACGGCGACGCGGTGCTGTTTTCCGACGAGGCCGAGCGCGTGTTCCAGCGCGAGGGCCTGGCTGCCTTCCAGAGCCACGAGCGCGAGCGTGCCGAGACACCGCTCGCCCCCGGCCCCTTCAAGCCGCTGCTCGAGGCGCTGCAGCGGCTGCAGCGCGCGCCCGCCGAGCGCATGCGCATCCGCACCGCGCTCGTCACGGCGCGCAGCGCCCCCGCGCACGAGCGCGCGATTCGCACCCTGATGGATTGGCGCATCGAGGTCGATGAGGCGATGTTCCTGGGAGGCCTGCCCAAGGGCGAATTCCTGCGCGCGTTCGAGCCCGACTTCTTCTTCGACGACCAGACGGGCCACATCGTC
>JAOUIM010000303.1 GCA_029884035.1 Aquincola sp.
GCGCAGGGCGTCGGCGGATGGCAACCGCGCAGGTTCAACGAAGCTGCACGTGGCCGACGGCGACCACGGCTGCGAGTGGATCGAGCTGGACTGACGCGCGCTTTCAACAGCCAAAAGGAAAAAGCCGCCCGAGGGCGGCTTGTTCCATCCTGGAGCGCCAGGCGCGATTACTTCTTGGGCGCTTCGGCGGCCTTCGCGGCGGCGTCCTTGGCCGCATCGACGGCCTTGCCGGCAGCGTCCTTGGCGGCGCTGGCGGCCGCGTCGACAGCCATCGACGCAGCACCGGCGACTGCAGAAGCAGCCGAATCGGTGGCGGCAGCGGCGGCCGAAGCAGCCTCACCCACCGCGGCCGAAGCGGCAGCAGCAACAGGCGCCACGGCGGCGGGAACGGCAGCGGGCATCGCGGCTTCTTCCTTCTTGCCGCAAGCGGCCAGGGCGACGGCGGCCACCAGAGAGGCCAGGAGGAGCGACTTGTTCATGAGCAGAGTTCCTTTGTCAATGTGTCGAGCAGTTACCGGTCATGGCTGGAGTCGGAGGCATGCTCGTCGTCCAGGATTTCCATGCAGGCCAAGAAACGCTCGAGACGTCCCTGTGCCTAGCCCGCAATTATATGTCGCGAAGGGATATTCCCTAGAGACCCAGCGTGTTCGCTCCGAAACCAGGCTCGGAGCGTTGCAGCAGCACGTCAACCACTTCGCGCCAATCGGCCACTTCCTTGTCGCTGGTCAAACCATGGCCTCGCCAGCGCTGGCGATCGGCCAGCATCAAGCTCGCCTCGCCGGCGAGCAGCAACGTCGGGATCTGGGAAGGCTCGACCTCGGTCACATGGGCTTCGACCACATGGGCCCACGTGCGACGCCACTCCGTGAAACGCGCAAAGCGGCGTGGCATGGCTTCGAAGCTTGCGGCAACGACAATCAGCCGCCGCTCGGGCAGGCGCGCCCAAGCACCCAGCGCCCCCAGCACCGCAGGGTCGTCGAGTGGCCACGACTCGAAGTCCGGATCGACGAAACAGAGCTCGCGTGTCCGCGCCTGCAGCGCGTGTGCGAGGGAATGTCTCAGCGCGTCGGCAAACGCGACTCGACCATCGATCGGTTCGCCGCGCGCTGCGGCAGATTGAGTGTCATGGTTCATCGTTCGCTCCCGTCGAATGCATCCACCCAGCAGCCAGCCAGTCGGCCACCCACTCGCGCGCCCGTGGACCAAGGCGCGCGACATCGCGTGCGGACAGGCTTCGCGCATCGGCGAGCCGGCGCAGCACGCTTGCGTCGCGGGCCGCGACCTCGTAGGCCTCGCCGTTGACGTACGTACAGACGGCATCGTGTGCCATGCGTGTACGCCGGTCCAGCCGAAGCGCAGACCCGGGCTGGGGCGCGGCCCCGCCCGGCGCATCGAACCACACCCGAGGCTTGGGTTCCGTGAGCCATTGACCGAGCGCGCGCTCGATGGCGTGTGGCCGATCGAGCGCGCGGCGCACGGCGTCGCGCGCGAAGTCCTGCAACGCCCCCGGCACGCGACCGGGCGCCGTCGTGGCGTCGTGCCCTGGATCGCGGTAGCGGCCGCTCCTGGTTCCTCGCCGATCCACCTGATCGGCGAGCAGGCCCAGCAACGCCTGCGCGAGTTCTGCTTCGCCCGGCGCGCGAAAGCCGATCGAGGCGGTCATGCAATCGCCACCGATGGCCGCGCCGTCGTGCGCCCAGCCCGGCGGCAGATAGAGCATGTCGCCGGGCTCGAGCACCCACTCCAGTTTCGACTCGAAGCGCGCCAGCATCTTGAGGGGCACGTCGTCGCGCAGCGCGCGATCGCCGCCGCGATCGATGCGCCAGCGTCGCCTGCCCGCCACTTGCAGCAGGAACACGTCGTAGGAGTCCACGTGCGGCCCGACCCCGCCACGATCGCTCGCGTAGGAGACCATCAGGTCGTCGAGCCGCGCGTCCGGCACGAACCGGAAGCGGCTCAGCAGTTCATGGGCGCTGTCCAGGTGCAGGTCCAGCCCCTGCACGAGCAGGGTCCAGCCGGGCCGCGTCAATGCCGGCAGCGCGCGCCGGGCGAGCGGGCCCTGCCGCAGGTGCCATCGGCGTCCGTCACGGACCACGAGCCGGCTTTCGACATCGTCGCGCGCCGCCAATGCGAAGAGCGTGCGGCGATCGACCGCCGGCAGCGCCGACCCCAGCGCCTGCCGCACCAGCAGCGGTTTCTTCTGCCAATGCCGACGCATGAAGCGCGACGGCGACAGCCCCCCCAGCAGGGTCAGCGGCGCGTCGATATCGATCATCGTGCCATTGTCGCGCTGTGCCATCATGACGCGATGCGGATCCACAAGCCCTGCGTCGTCTCGCTGACCTGGAAGCTTTCCGATGCCCAGGGCGCACCGATCGACGACCTGACGGAACCGGTCGAGTTCTTCTTCGGCGGTGACGACCTGCTGGCCAAGGTCGAGGAAGCTTTGGAGGGGCAGGTGGCCGGTTTCGACACGCACCTGCATCTCGAGCCCGAACATGCCTTCGGCGAGTACGACAGCCATCTGGTGTGCTTCGAAGACCGGGCGCTGTTCCCGGCCGAGGTGCAGGCCGGCATGCGCTTCGAAGGGCTGCCCGAGGGGGCGGCCACGCGCGATGTGCCGACCGACACCGTGTACACGGTCACCGAGGTCTACCCGTCGCACGTGGTGCTCGACGGCAACCACCCGCTGGCCGGCATGGCACTTCGCCTGCACCTCACGGTGTGCGGCGTGCGCCAGGCGAGCGACGAGGAAATCGATGCCGGCAGCGTCGGCAGTTCGGCATTCGAAGTCGCGGGCGTGATGCCACCGCCCGACCGTCTGCAGTAGGCAGCCCGCGCGCGTCAGCGCTGGCCGGTCGAGCCGAAGCCTGCCTCGCCGCGCGCGCTGGTCTCGAAGCTGTCGACGCGCCGGAAAGCGGCCTGCACCACGGGCACGATGACCATCTGCGCGATCCGCTCCAGCGGCTCGATCGTGAAGGCGGTGCCGCCTCGGTTCCAGCAACTGACCATCAACGGCCCCTGGTAATCGCTGTCGATCAACCCCACCAGGTTGCCGAGCACGATGCCGTGCTTGTGCCCCAGCCCCGACCGAGGCAGCAGCATGGCGCACAACCCCGGGTCGCCGATGTGGATCGACAGGCCGGTGGGCACGAGCTGCACCTGCCCTGGCGCAAGCACGAGAGGCACCTCCAGCGCGGCGCGAAGGTCGAGCCCGGCGCTGCCGGGCGTGGCGTAGGCCGGCAAGTGCTCGGCCATGCGCGGGTCGAGCACGCGGATTTCGATGACCGTCATGGCGCGGACGGCAAGCGTTGCGCGATCTCGCCGACGAGTTGACGCGCGAGCGTGAGCTTGTCGGCGTGCGGCAGGGCGCGCGTGCCCAGCGCATCGACCAGCAGCAGCGCGTTGTCGTCGCGGCCGAAGGTGGCAGGCCCGAGGTTGCCGACGATCAGCGGCACCTTCTTGCGCTCGAGCTTGGCGCGCGCGTGCTGCTCGACGTCGTGGCTTTCGGCCGCGAAGCCCACGCAGTACGGGTGCCCGGGCAATGCCGCCACCGCGGCAAGGATGTCCGGGTTCTCGACCAGCACCAGCGACGGCGCGGCCTGCCCGGCCACCTTCTTGATCTTCTGCCCGGCGGCATCGACCGGACGCCAGTCGGCCACCGCGGCCGTGGCAACGAACACGTCGTGCGTAGGCGCCAGCGGCAGCACCGCGGCGTGCATCTCACGCGCGCTCTTCACGTCAATACGCGCCACGCCCATCGGCGTGGCCAGCGCCACCGGCCCCGCCACGAGCGTGACGGTCGCGCCCGCCTCGGCCGCGGCGCGCGCGATCGCAAAACCCATCTTGCCGCTCGACAGGTTGGTGAGGCCACGCACCGGGTCGATCGCCTCGTAGGTCGGACCGGCCGTCACGAGCACGCGGCGACCCGCGAGCCGCTTGGGCTGAAAGTGCGCAATCAGTGCATCGCAAAGTTGCGCGGCCTCGAGCATGCGCCCGTCGCCGACCTCGCCGCAGGCCTGGTCACCCGCGGCCGGCCCCAACACCACGGCGCCATCGGCCACGATCTGCACCACGTTACGCCGGGTGGCCGGATGCGCCCACATCTCGCGGTTCATCGCGGGGGCCACGAGCAACGCGCAGCGTTCCGTCGGCCGCGCCACGCAAAGCAGGCTGAGCAGATCGTCGGCGCGGCCTTGCGCCAGCTTGGCGATGAAGTCGGCGCTCGCTGGTGCCACCAGCACGGCGTCGGCCTCGCGCGTGAGGTTGATGTGCGCCATCGCGTTGTCCGGCCTCGCGTCCCACTGGCTCGTGTAGACGGGCCGATTGGACAAGGCCTGCATCGTGACCGCGGTGATGAAGCGCTCGGCGCCCTCGGTCATCACCACCTGCACCGTCGCACCGGCCTTGCCCAGCTCGCGCGCCAGATCGGCCGCCTTGTAGCAGGCGATGCCGCCGGTCAGACCAAGCACGATATGCCTGCCTTGCAGGTCGGGCAGTTGCGTCATGCCGCTCACTCTAGCAGGGGGCGTTGGAGCGGGCGCACGCCTGAGCGACAGGCATCAGCCCAGGCGCGGCGGGTTCGGATGCAGCCGCGCCATCGCCAGCGCGTCGACGTAGACGCCGTCACGCAGCGCGAAGGCGCGGTGCACGCCCTCGTCGACGAAGCCGAACTTGCGGTACAGCGCGATCGCGCCGGGGTTGTCGGTGTAGACCGTCAACTCGAGCCGCAACAGCTGGGCCCAGTTGTCGGCCCAGTCGACGATCGCCGCCATCAGCGCCGTGCCGACGCCCTGGCCTTGCGCGTGCTTCGCCACGGCCATGCCGATGCCGGCCGCGTGGCGGCGCCGCACATGGGGCAGCGGATGAACGCCCGCATTGCCGACCACCACGCCGTTCAGCTCCGCGACA
>JAOUIM010000305.1 GCA_029884035.1 Aquincola sp.
AAGGCGAGGTACAGATAGCCGGCATGCGAGATCGAGCTGTAGGCCATCATGCGGCGCAGGTTGGGCTGGCGCATCGCAGCCAGGTTGCCCCACACCACGCTGGCCAGCGGCAGCAGCGCAAGCAGGTTGATCATCGGCAGCGACAGCGTCGCCTCGCCGAACAGGCGCAGTGCAGCCAGCAGCACACCGGCCTTGACGATGGCCGCCATGTAGCCGGTGATGGGCACGCTCGCGCCTTCGTAGGCATCGGGGGCCCAGGTGTGGAAGGGCACGATCGCACCCTTGAGGAAGAAGGCCAGCAGCACCAGCACCGCGCCGGTCACGGCCATCGGCTCGCTGCTGGCGAGCGAGCGCGTGAAGATGGAAAGCGCCAGCGTCCCGCCCTGGCCGTAGAGCAGCGACACGCCCATCAGCAGCGTTGCCGTGGCCGCACCGCCGAGCACGATGTACTTGAGCGCCGCCTCGGCGCTCGGCGTGGCCCGTCGCCGTTGCGGATCGCCCAGCAGCACCAACACGTAGACCGGCAGCGACATCAGCTCCAGACCCAGGAACAGCGTGAGAAAACTGTCGGCACCCAGCATCAGCACGAGGCCGTACAGCGACGACAGCAGCAACGGGTACAGCGGGCCGCCGTCGCCATGGTCGTCGCGCGCCAGCAGCAGCACCGGCAGCGCGAGCGCGAGCGCCACGGCCTTGCCGAGCGAGGCGGCCGGCGTCACCGACAGTTGCCCCGAAAACGGCGTGCCCGTGAAACCCTGCAGACCCAGCGCCGCGGCCGACAGGGCCGCGCCGGCCACGCAGGCCAGCGACAGCGCGGCCGTGCCACGGCCCCGGTCGCTCGCGATCGACCATACGATCAGCAGCACGAGGCCGGCGAGCAGGAAGTGCTCGGGCAGCATGCCGACGAGGAAGGCGTTCCAGTTCATGGCTTGGTTCCAGGCATTGCGGCCGGCGCCAGTGCGTCCACACCGGCCTGGGCGGTGGCCACTGCGGGCAGCCGGCTCGTGCGCACCAGCAGCTGGTACTCGCGTGCGGCGGGCTCGGTCTTGCGCATCGCGCCGTCGGGGAACAGGCCGAGCCAGAACACCGCGACAAGGACCGCACCGAGGATCAGCCGCTCGCGCAGCACCAGGTCGGCCACCGGCGCATGCGGCACCTTGGCCTCGCCGTAGAGGAATTTCGCCGCGAAGCGCAGCATGTACAGCGCGCCGAGCACGACGCCGCTGGCGGCCAGGACCGCGAGCACGAGCGCGAACGAATGGCCGCCGAGGTGCTGCGTCCACGCGTTGTTGAACGCGCCCAGCAGCACGAGGAACTCACCGGTGAAGCCGCTCGTGGTGGGCAGGCCGATCGAGGCCAGCGTGAGCAGCATGAAGGCCACCGAGTACACCGGCAGCGCGCGCGCGAGGCCGCCGTAGGCGGCGAGGTCGCGCGTGTGGCAGCGCTCGTAGATCATGCCGATCATCAGGAACAGCCCGGCGGCGGTCAGGCCGTGGCTGACCATCTGCACGATGGCGCCCTGGATGCCGATCAGGTTCAGGCTGACGAGCCCCAGCATCACGTAGCCCAGGTGGCTGATCGAGCTGTAGGCGATGATCTTCTTGATGTCGTCCTGCACCAGGGCGAGTCCGGCGCCGATCACGATGCTGGCCACCGCGAGCACCATGATCGTCGGCGTGAACAGTTGCGTCGCGTCCGGGAACAGCGGGAAGCCGAGCTTGATGAAGCCGTAGGTCCCCATCTTCAGCAGCACGCCGGCCAGGATCACCGAGCCCGTCGTCGGCGCCTCCACGTGGGCGTCGGGAAGCCAGGTGTGCAGCGGGAAGATCGGCACCTTGATCGCGAACGACAGGCCGAACGCGGCGAACAGCCACAGCTGCGCGTCGAGCGGGAGCTTCACCCGCATCAGGTCGGCGAATGCGAACGAGGCCGCGCCGCCGGCCTGCTGCGTGGCCAGCACGAGGTAGATGATCGCGGCCAGCATCAGGATCGAGCCGAACGCGGTGTAGAGCACGAACTTGAGCGTGGCGTAGATGCGCCGCTCGCCGCCCCAGATGCCGATCAGCAGGAACATCGGGATCAGCATCGTCTCCCAGAACAGGTAGAAGACGAACAGGTCCTGCGCGAGGAAGGTGCCCATCATCGCGAACTGGATCAGCAGCACCATCGCGTAGAAGAGCTTGACGTCCTTGGTGATCGCCGTAAACGATCCGGCGACGACGATCGGACCGAGGAAGGCCGTGAGCAGCACGAGCAGGACGTTGTAGCCGTCCAGGCCGAGCGAGAAGTACACGCCCCAGTCGACGATCCACGGCACGCGGGTGGCGAACTGCAGGCCGGGCGCGGCGGGGTCGAAGCGCGCGTAGAGCACGGCCACCAGTACGAACTGCAGCACCATCGTCCAGAAGCTCAGGCGCCGGACGGCATCGTGCGCGCCGCTGGGCACCACGAGCAGCGCGAACATGCCGGCCAGCGGCAGCCAGAGCACGGTCTGCAGCATCAGCACGTTATCCATGTCGCAGGCTCCAGAGCACGGCCGCGAGCACGCCCACCACCGCATACAGCGCGTATCGGTGCAGGCTGCCGGCCTGCAGCGCACCGAAGGCCGCCGCGCCGCGGCGCGCGGAGGCGGCCATCGCGTGCAACGCGCCGTCGATCAGCGTGCGGTCGCCGAGCTGCAGGAACACGCGGTCCGACAGCCAGGTGAACGGGCGGCCGAGTGCGGCCTCGTACAGCTCGTCGATGTAGTACTTGTTCGCAAGCCATCGGTACACGCCGGCAAACGTCTCGCGCACGCGCGCCGCACGCTGGGCGGTGCCGGCGAAGAACCACGCCGCCGCGAACAGGCCGCCGAAGGCAAGCACGACCGCGACGATGACGAGCGTGCCTTCGAGGTGGTGCAGGCTCTCGGGCACCGCGGGCAGCGGCAGCATCGGCTCGAGGTAATGGACCACCGGGATGAAACCGCCGAAGGCCGACAGCAACGCCAGCACGACGAGCACTCCGGTCATCGACAGCGGCGATTCGTGCACGTGGTGCTCGACCTCGGGCGTCATGCGCGAGGCGCCGAAGAACGTGAGCCAGAGCAGGCGGAACATGTAGAACGAAGTCAGCAGCGACGCTGCCGAGGCCAGCGCCCACAGCCAGGCCGCACCGCCCTGCGAGCTGGCGAACGCGAACCAGAGGATTTCGTCCTTCGAGAAGAAGCCGGCCAGCGGCGGGATGCCGGCGATCGCCGTGGTGGCGACCGCGAAGGTGACGAAGGTGACCGGGATGCGCCGCGCCAGGCCGCCCATCTTGCGGATGTCCTGTTCGCCGCCGAGCGCGTGGATCACGCTGCCCGAGCCGAGGAACAGACAGGCCTTGAAGAACGCGTGCGTGACGACGTGGAAGATCGCCACCGCGTACGCGCCCACACCGAGCGCGACGAACATCAGCCCGAGCTGCGAGACGGTGGAGTAGGCCAGCACCTTCTTGATGTCGGTCTGCGCCACCGCGATCGTGGCGGCGAAGAACGCGGTGGCCCCGCCGATCGCAGCGACGACCATCGAGGCCTCGGGCGCGTGGCTGTAGATGCCCGACATCCGCGCGACGAGGTAGATGCCCGCGGTGACCATCGTGGCCGCATGGATCAGCGCCGATACCGGCGTCGGGCCGGCCATGGCATCGGGCAGCCACACGTGCAGCGGGATCTGTGCCGACTTGCCGCACGCGCCGATGAACAGCATCAGGCCGACCAGGCTGGCCGACACGGCGGGCGCCTTGGGTCCGAGGAATCCGGCATTGATCGCGTCCATGTCGAGCGTGCCGAACGCGCCCCACAGCAGAAACATGCCGATCAGGAAGCCCGCATCGCCGATGCGATTGGTGATGAAGGCCTTCTTGCCGGCCGCCGCCTTGGCCGGGTCGTCGAACCAGAAGCCGATCAGCAGGTAGGAGGCCAGGCCCACGCCCTCCCAGCCGACGAACATCACCAGCAGCGAGCGCCCGAGCACGAGCAGCAGCATGAAGAACAGGAACAGGTTCAGGTACGCGAAGTACCTCGCATGGCTCTTGTCGCCATGCATGTACCCGGTCGAGTAGACGTGGATCAGCGTGCCCACGCCGGTGACGACGAGTGTCATCACCGCGGCGAGCCGGTCGAACCAGAAGCCGACCTCGAAACCCTGGCCGCCGATCGTGGCCCAGGTGTACGTAGCTTCGATCAACGGCTTGCCCGAGGTCTCGAGCTGCATGAAGCACACCAGCGTGAGAACGAACGAGACGCCCGGCAGCGCGCAGGCAACGAGGTTGACCGCGGTCTCGTTCAGGCGCTCGCCGCCCAGACGGGTGGACAGGATGCCGTTGAACAGAAAGCCGGCCAGCGGCAGCGCGACGATGAGGCCGAGCAGGTGGGTCGACATGGCGCTCAAGGTCTACCCCTTCAGGTCCGTGTAGGCGCCGGCGTCGAGCGTCAGGCGGTCGCGCACCAGCAGCAGCACGATCGGAATCGCGATCGCGATCTCGCTGGCGGCGACGATGAAGATCAGGAACACCAGCACCGCGCCCTCGACGCTTCCCCCGCGCTGGGCAAAGGTGACGAGGCTCAGGTTGACGCCGTTGAGCATGAGCTCCATGCACATCAGCATTACGAGCAGGTTGCGTCGCACGATCAGGCCGAGCAGACCGATCGAGAACAGGGCCAGGCTGACCCAGAGGAGGAATTGGGATCTATCCACGGCGCACGCTCCGCAACTGGACGACCGCCACCGCCGCCAGCACCGCCACCACCAGCAGCACGGAGGTGAGCTCGAAGTACAGCCAGTAGTCGTTGAGGAACGCGGCGGAG
>JAOUIM010000306.1 GCA_029884035.1 Aquincola sp.
GCGTGCCGCCGCTGTCGGGGACCGACGAATGAGCACCGAACCCGTGGTCGTGGCCGACGCGGCGCTGTCGCAGCGCTTTCTGCTCGACTATCCGCACGAAGCGGCGCGCCTGCTCGAGTCGCTGCCCGCCGACGAGGCGGCGGCATTGCTGGCGGCGCAGCCGCCGCACGCGGCGCTGCGCGCCTGGCAGGCGCTGGCCGGCGACGCGGCGTTGCGAACGCTGGAGTTGCTGCCGGTCGAACTGGGCGTGCACCTGCTGGCCGAGGCCGAACCGGTGTCCAGCGTGGCCGTGCTGACGCAATTCGAAGCGGCGCCACGCGAGGCCTGGCTGCAACGCCTGCACCCGGAGGTGGCGCAGGAGCTGCGCGCGTTGCTCGCCTACCCCGAGGATTGCGCGGGCCGCATGATGGACCCGCGCGTGAGCCCGCTGCGCAGCGGCATGACCGTGGCCGAGGCGCTGCAGCGGCTGCGCCAGATCCGCCGCAGCGGCCTGCGCGAGCTCTTCGTGATCGACGACGAGGGGCGCCTTGCCGGCAGGGTCGAGGTGCAGGACCTCGCCCTGGCGGTACCCGAGCTCCCGCTGGCCGACATCACGCGTCCGGTCCTCGCCTACGTCAGCGAGCTCGACCCGCGAGAAGACGTGGTCGAGATCCTGCAGGCGCAGCCCATCACCGCGCTGCCGGTGGTCAACGTGGTCGGCCGATTCGTCGGGGTCATCCGCCAGGCCGAGCTCGTCGCCGCCGTCGAAGAGGAGTCGAGCCTCGACATCCAGACCATGGTCGGCGCGAGCCCCGATGAGCGTGCGCTGTCGACCCCTGGCTTCGCGGTCCGCAAGCGCCTGCCCTGGCTGCAGATCAACCTGCTGACGGCCTTCCTCGCGGCCGCCGTGGTGGGGTTGTTCGAAAGCACGATCGCCCGCTTCACTGCGCTGGCGGTGCTGTTGCCGGTGGTCGCAGGCCAGTCGGGAAACGCAGGCGCACAGGCACTGGCCGTCACGATGCGCGGCCTGGTGTTGCGTGAGATCAGCCTGCGCCACTGGCCGGCGGTGGTCGGCAAGGAGGCGCTCACCGGGCTCGTCAACGGCTTGGCGGTGGCCGCGACGACGGGCCTGGCGGTCTTCGTATGGAGCCGCTCGCTCGCGCTGGTGGGCGTGATCATGATCGCGATGGTGATCTCGATGCTCGCTGCCGGCCTGGCCGGCGCGCTGGTGCCGATGCTGCTGCGCCGCTTCGGCCAGGACCCCGCGACGGCCTCGTCGATCATCCTCACCACGGTCACCGACGTCGTCGGCTTCTTCTCGTTCCTTGGCATCGCGGCGCTGTTCGCGCCGCTGTTGGCGCAGAGCGTGACCTGACGCTCGGCGTCATCACCGCACCGCGGCCGCATCGTCGTCGCAGGGGGTCGGGCGTGGTGCGGGCAGGCCGCGATCTTCCCCGCGTGCATCGGTCAGCGTTTGCAGGAAGGCGACCACGTCGTCGGCCGCCGTCCCTTGTGGTTCGGTGCCCAGTGCCGCGGGCGCGGCGGCGCCGCGTGGCACGGCGCCATCGTCTGGCGCGGGGTGGCGCACCGCGTCGCGCAGGCTGTCCAGGCCGCCGTTGTGCAGGTAGGGCCCGGTCACGGCCACGTTGCGCAGGCTCGGGGTGCGGAACCGGCCTCGGGCCGCCTCCTCGGGCTCGATGTCGCGCGCGGCTGCCGCGTCGCGTCCGGACGGATCGTCGTTGTACGGGCCGTGCAGCGTGAAGCGGCTCGACCGCAGGTTGCGAATGCCGTCCTGCCGCCCCGCGTCGGGCGTGCGCTGGCCCGGAAATTCCGGAACGCCCGTGTCATGGAACCTGCCGTCGCTGAAGTCGGGGCCGCTGTGGCACGCGATGCAGCGGCCCTCGCCCACGAAGAACTGCAGGCCTCTCTGCGCCGCCGCCGGATAGCCGGTGGCAGCGATCGACCCGCCTCGCGCGATCGCGTCGCGTGCCGCGTCGAACGCCGTGCGCCCCGTCGTCAAGGTCTCGGTGAATGAGGCCAGGGCCTTGGCGGTGCGCACCAGCACCGCTTCGTCGGTCTCGCCGCCCGTCACCGGATCGGCGCCGTAGGCAAGGCGGTACAGGCACGCGTACTCGGGCATGCGGACGTAGACATGGCGCACATGCGCCGCGTTCGAGTCCATCTCGCGCGGATCGAGGATGGGCCGCAGGCTGGCCATCCAGACGCTGTCGCTGGCGCCGCCCCAACCGAACCAGCGCTGCAGGCCGACGTTGTTCAGGGGCTGTGTGTTGCGGTCCAGGTCGCCCAGCCCGTGCGCGCGCGGCTTGTGGTCGGTCCAGCCACGGTCGGGCTGGTGACAGGTGACGCAGGCGATGTAGCCCACCGGGGACAGCCGCGAATCGAAGAACAGGCGGCGCCCGAGTTCGATCGCGTCGGGATGCCCCGACACCCGGTTGCTCGGGTCGCGCCGGGGCGGCGGCGGCCACGGTCCGAGGCTCGCGATGCGCGCGATCTCCCCGGCGCTGAACTCGACGGGTCCGGCCGCGAAGGCAATGGGCACTGCAGCAAACAGCGCCCCCACGACATGGAGCGACCACCGCACCGCAGCGTTCCCCGGCCCGCGCCGAGCGCCGATCCGAAGATCTCGCGCGGCCTGAACGCCACGGTGCGCAAGACCGCCCGTCATCGATGGCCCCTTCGCAAGTCCCGCGGCGATTGTGGTCACGCGCCGGACCGCCGGCAAGCGCTCTCGTGCTGGCCAGGCGCACCGAGCTCGCGGTGGCCGCGCCTGCCGTCGTTTCGGCTCAGGGCACCAGTGGTGCCGCCGCAGCACCCGGGCCGCTCGCGAGCCGAGTGGCCTGGGCGATCCACGCGTCGCGGCCGATGCGGCCCCTGAACGAGGTCATCCTCGATTCGACGAACGCGACGTCATCGGCGGTCCACGCGGCGATCTGCCAGTAGTAGTACACGCCCGCGTCGTGCAGCAACCGTTCCAGGGCGGGCCCCACCCCCTTGATGCGCCTGAGGTCGTCGGGCTCGCCGAACGACGGGCCCGGCAGCCGTACGCGGCCGCCGCCGAGACCGCGGTCGGGCTCGGGCCCTGTCGGCGCGACGCCGGCGAGCAGCGTGTCGTGGCACTCCCCGTCCGCCACTGCGGGTGCTTCCGGTGCCACAGCGACCGCCACTGGATCGCTCGACGCGCCGGTCGCGGCCGAGCGGATGCCGCGGATGGCCTCGTCGACCTGCACGCGCCGCGTGTCCAGCAGCCCGAGGTCCGTCACCTCCGGCCGCCGCCAGCCGCGCCAGAGCACGCCGAGCATGGCAGCGCCGAGCAGCGCGGCCGCCGCGGCGAACCACGGCGAAACACCGTCGCCCGCGTCGATCGCACCGGGTGTGCGTGCCTGCGCTTGCGCAAAGGGATTGAAGAAGGCCTTGCCGTCCGAGGCCGCAGCGCTGTCGTCGGTGCCGGCCATCGGCGGCGCGGGCTCGACATCGCCCCGCGTCCACGTGGCCCGAACGGCCGTTGCCGCAAGCGGCAGACCCGACCTGGCGCCAGCGTCGATCCATTGCCAGCGGCCATCGCGCCGGTCGAGCGCCGGCGTCCCGTGCCAGCTGCCGGGCAATCGCTGGCGCGAGACGAGCTGCGGCTCGACCATGCCCGGCGTCCAGCGGTGCACCTCGAGCCACGTGGCGCCTTGCCCCTGGACCTGCAGCGCGATCAGGGCCGCGCCGTCGTCGTCCGCCCGCAGACCCAACGGCGTCGCGTGCCCGAGCCCGCCAGCCACCAGCACACCGGCGCTGCCGAAACCCGGATCGGGCTGGCCGTCGGCACGCAGGTGCCACAGCGCCGGCTGCAAGGTCGACGCCGGCGACTCGACCTGCCCGAGCAGCAGCACCGTGTCGTCGGCCATGGCGAGCACGTCGATGCCCGACGCATCGCCCGCCGCGGCCGGCGTGAGACTCGCGCCGCGCACGCCCCAGGTGTAGTCCGGGCTGCCATCGGCCAGGAAACGCACTGTCGCGGGCGCCGAACGATCGCCCGGCGCGAAAGCCGAACCGGTCACCAGCAGCCGTCCCTTGGCGTCGATGCGCAGCGCGTGCGGCCCCAGGCTGCCCGGCCCCAGTGTGAAGGCGACGCGGCCGCCGCGGCCGAACCGCAGGTCGGGTTGGCCGTCGGCGTGGCGCCGCTCGACATGCTGCGCATAGGGGCCGTCCGTGCCGTCGTCGATCACGGCGACGAGTTTGCCGTCGGGCTGCTGCAGCGACAGGTCGTCGGCCACGGCGATGGCCGAGGCGCCGCAGAGCATCGCGGCGGCGATCAGACGCAGGGCGCGATTCATGGGGCGATCTTGCACCGAAGGATGGCGGCCGAGCACATCGCCAGGAGCAAAGGGTGCAGCCCTCCCGAGCTGCACCCTCGCGTGGCCCACGAGGGGCCTCAGCCGCACTGGACCCTATTCGGGCTGCCCCGGCTGCCCCGGCTGCACTGGCCCGATGCGGTATGGCCGCATCATCTCGTTGTCCTCGTGCTCGACGATGTGGCAGTGCCACGTGTACTGCCCCGCGGCGTGGAACTTCGCCTTGATCCGGGTGACCTCGCCGGGGTAGGCGATCACGGTGTCCTTGACCCCGGTTTCCCAAGGCTCCGGTCCGCGTGCCGCACTATTGGAATCCAGCTGTACGGTCCCGCGCTGCTCATCAACGACGATCCCCTGCCGATTCACCACCTCGAAGACCGTTTCGTGCACGTGCATCGGGTGCGCATCGGCCGTCGTGTTGTAGATCTCCCAGACCTCGACGTCGCCCAACGCCGGATTCTCAGTGA
>JAOUIM010000307.1 GCA_029884035.1 Aquincola sp.
GCTCACTTTTCCTCTTGTGCGCTGCCACCGCCGTGCTACCCTTCGCCGCATGCCCGCGCGGTTGCTTCAACGGCTTTTCGGGACGGTGTCGACCGCCTTGTGCGTGGCCTTGCCTGCGCATGCGCAGACGGGCGATTCGCTGGCGGCCTTCCTGGCCGAACGCGGCCTCGCGCCAGCCACAACCACAGCGGCATCCTGGCGCGACCGTTCTGCGGCGATGGTGGTCGACGCGATGTCGTTTCTCGACGTGCGCTATCGCAACGGCGGCAACCGTGCCGAGGAGGGGTTCGACTGCAGCGGATTCACGCGCCACCTGTTCGCGGCCAACCTCGGGATGAACCTGCCGCGACGCTCGCACGACCAGGCCGCGGCTGCAGGGCTGGTGGCCGTGCCCCGCGACGACCTGATGCCCGGCGACTTGGTGTTCTTCAACACGATGCGACGCGCGTTCTCCCATGTGGGCATCTACGTCGGCAAGGGGCGGTTCATCCACGCGCCGCGGGCGGGCGCAGCGGTGCGCATCGAGGACATGAAGGTCAGCTATTGGGCCAGCCGTTTCGACGGAGCGCGCCGGGTCGCGGACGCGTCGGATGCGGCAGTGCCGGCTGCGCCGGCTCCTCGGTCGGTACCGGCCTCGCCGACCGTCGCAAGCCAGGCCGATCCGGCCGCCGGCGCCGGCCACTGAAACCACGCGAGTCGCGAGGCCCGCAGGGCCCAGGGCACAATGGCCTCATGGGTGAACGCTCGATGCCATCCGGCGCCTTTGCCTCGACGATTCCGATCGCCGACCTCCGCCACCGCGCCAGCGTGCCTCGGGTGCCGGATCGTCCCGCGCCCGCTACTGGCCGCCTCACCGACCGCCTCGGCCGGCCGCTGCGCGACCTGCGCATCTCGGTCACCGACCGCTGCAATTTCCGTTGCAGCTATTGCATGCCGAAGGATGTATTCGACCGCGACTACGCGTTCCTGCCGCAGTCGTCGCTGCTGTCCTTCGAGGAGATCACGCGCCTCGCACGCATGTTCGTTGGCCATGGGGTGCGCAAGATCCGCCTGACCGGCGGCGAGCCGACGCTGCGGCGCCACCTCGAGACCCTGGTCGGCATGCTGGCCGAGCTGCGGACGGTCGAGGGTGAACCGCTCGACCTGACGCTCACGACCAACGGCTCGGTGCTGACCAAGAAGGCGCAGGCTCTGGCCGACGCGGGCCTGAAGCGCATCACGGTGAGCCTGGACGCGCTGGACGACACGATCTTCCGTGCGATGAACGATGTCGACTTCCCGGTGGCCGACGTGCTGGCAGGCATCGACGCCGCGCTCGCCGCAGGACTGGCGCCGCTGAAGGTGAACATGGTCGTCAAGCGCGGCACCAACGACGGCGAGATCGTGCCGATGGCGCGCTGGTTCCGCGAGAACTACGGCGCGGCGGTCGTGCTGCGTTTCATCGAATACATGGACGTCGGCGAGACCAACGGCTGGCGCATGGACCACGTGCTGCCTTCGGCCGCGGTGATCGACCGGCTGGCCGACGTGTTCCCGCTCGAGCCGCTGGACGCGCACTACGGCGGCGAGACGGCCGAGCGCTGGCGCTACGTGGACGGCGGTGGCGAGATCGGCGTCGTCTCCAGCGTCACGCAGGCGTTCTGCCGCGACTGCAACCGCGCGCGGCTGTCCACGGAAGGCAAGCTGTACCTGTGCCTGTTCGCGACCCAAGGCCATGACCTGCGCCACCTGCTGCGCGAGGCCCGCGCCAGCGACGAGCAGATCGGCGGCGTGCTGGCCGAGATTTGGGCACAGCGCGGCGACCGCTACTCCGAGTTGCGCGGCGCCGGCAAGCCTCAGGCCGACGGCGGCGCGCGCAAGGTCGAGATGCACTACATCGGCGGCTGAGCATGCGCATGCCCTGGCCCCGCTGGCTCGATGCGCGCACACGGCGCCGGTTCGCGCTGGCAGCGATCGCGCTGTTCGCGCTGCCCTGGCTGGTTGGTGAATGGGTCAAGACCTCGTTGCAACCGGGTCTCGTCGACCATGCCGAGAGTGCCCGGCTGCTCGTCGACTTCGTCGTCGCCGGCGCGATGGTGTTCGGCCTCGCCGCACTCGTCACCGTTGCCTGCGGTTGCTGGGTCGTGTCCGTGATGAAAGGCCCCACCCGCACGGGTGACCCGTTCCCGGCCGATCGCGTGCAAAGACCATGATCGCACCCGCCGACATCACCGGGCTCGTGCTGGCTGGCGGCCGCGGCAGCCGCATGGGCGGTGTCGACAAGGGCCTGCAGAACCATCGCGGGCTGCCGCTGGCGATGCAAGCGCTGTTGCGGCTGCAGCCGCAGGTCGGCCACCTGATGGTCAATGCGAATCGCAACCTGGGCGCCTACGAAGCATTCGGCGCGCCGGTGTGGCCCGATCCGATCGAGGGCTACGCAGGCCCGCTGGTCGGGTTTCTTGCCGGACTGGAGCATTGCGAGACGCCGTGGCTCGTGACCGTGCCGTGCGACACGCCGGACTTCCCGACCGAACTCGTCGAGCGGCTGGCGCAGGGCGTGCAGGCGGCCGACGCCGACCTCGCCTACGCGACGACGTTCGAGGACGGCCGCGAGCAAGCCCACCCGGTGTTCTGCCTGATGAACAGCGCCTTGAGCGAGAGCCTCGTCGCCTTCCTTCACGGCGGTGGGCGCAAGATCGACGCGTGGTTCGGCAACCACAAGGCGGTGACGGTACGCTTCGACGACCCGCGCGCGTTCTTCAACGCGAACACCGCGGCCGAGCTGGCGCAGCTGCAGCAGCGGTGAGCGCATGGCCGCCCTGCCCGAGCTGACGATCCGCGATCTGGTCGACGCCGACCTGCCCGCCTACAAGGCACTGCGGGACCACGCGCTGGCGCACCACGAAGAGGCCTTCACGTCCGATGCGGCGACGGAGGCGCGACGTACCGCCGGGAGTTATGCCGGCCGGCTGGGCCGCGAGGGCGACGACAGCTTCACGCTCGGTGCTTTCCGCGGCGACCGCCTGGTGGGCGCGATCACCTGCGAACGTGATCCGCGGATCAAGGTGCGGCACATCGGCCATGTGGTCGGCACGATGGTGCACGCAGACGAGCATCGGCGCGGCGTCGGAGCGGCCCTGCTCGACGCGCTGATCGCACGTGCCAGCGCCGACGACGCGCTGCAGCAGCTGACGCTGACCGTGACCGCCGGCAACGGCGCGGCCGAACGCCTGTACGCACGCGCGGGCTTCGTGCGCTACGGCACCCTGTCGCGCGCGATCCGCGTCGGCAACCGTTTCCACGACAAGCACCACATGCTGCTGACCCTGCGATGACCCAACCCACGCTCGAACAGATCGCCTCGTGCGTTGCGGGCTACGACCCCAACGCCCTTCCGGTGGCGCAGGCGCAAGAATTCATCTCGCGTCTCGTGCCGCGTGTGAGCGCCGTCGAGAGCACGGCGCTGCGCGCGTCGCTTGGCCGCGTCCTGGCGCGCGACATCGTCTCGGCGATCGACGTGCCCGCGCACGACAACTCGGCGATGGACGGTTACGCGTTGCGTGGCAGCGACCTGACGAGCGACGCCGACACCGTGCTCGAGGTGGCCGGCACCGGATTCGCTGGCCAGGCCTTCGAACGCACCGTGTCGCCGGGACATTGCATTCGCATCATGACCGGCGCGGTGATGCCCGAAGGGCTCGACACCGTGGTGCCGCAGGAATTCACCAAGCCCGAAGGCGACCGCGGGGTGCGCATCCCGGCCGGCTCGGTGCGCACGGGTGACAACCGCCGGCTCAGGGGCGAGGATCTCGCGCGCGGCAGCGCCGCACTGCACGCCGGCCGCCTGATCCGCCCTGCCGACCTCGGGCTGCTCGCGTCATTGGGCCAGGCCGAGGTGCCGGTGTGGCGCAGGTTGCGCGTGGCGTTCTTTTCCACCGGCGACGAGCTACGCTCGATCGGCGAGCTGCTCGACGAAGGCTGCGTCTACGACAGCAATCGATACACGATCTGGGGCATGTTGCAGCGGCTGGGCTGCGAGGTGCTCGACCTGGGCGTCGTACGCGACGATCCGGCCGCGCTGCGCGCCGCCTTCAGCGAAGCCGCTGCGAACGCCGATGCGGTGATCACCTCGGGCGGCGTATCCGTCGGCGAGGCCGACCATACGAAGAAGATCATGGCCGAACTGGGCGACGTCCTGTTCTGGCGCATCGCGATGCGGCCGGGGCGGCCGATGGCGATCGGCCGCATCCAGAGCAATGGCCACGATGCGATCCTGTTCGGCCTGCCCGGCAATCCGGTGGCCGTGATGGTGACCTTCTATGCCTTCGTGCGCGATGCGCTGCGCGCGATGAGCGGCATGACCGAAGCCGTGCAGCCGATGCTGCGCGCCGCGTGCACCACGCCGTTGCGCAAGAAACCCGGCCGCACCGAGTACCAGCGCGGCATCGTCACCCGCGCACCCGACGCCCGCTGGCAGGTGGCCATCACGGGCAGCCAGGGCTCGGGCATCCTGTCGTCGATGAGCGTGGCCAACGGCATGGTGGTGCTGCACCATGAGCAGGGCAATGTCGCGGCCGGCGACGAGGTGGATGTGATTCCATTCGACGGTTTGGTGTAGACGCGCAAGTCTGGCTCAGACAAGCGCACCGACTCGCGATCGCGCATCGCGACCTCGGCTCCTCAGTACGCGGCGTGCCCGTACGGTCAGGACGCGCCGCGCGCGCCCCTCTCAGTCCCGATCTGCCGGCATCGGCAATGGCACGGCGCCCGTCGCCTCGACGTGCTGCTGCTTCTTCGGCCGCACGAGATAGCTGTAGAGCA
>JAOUIM010000309.1 GCA_029884035.1 Aquincola sp.
CGACCCATCGCTGTTCGGTCAGTGACCGCCATGCGGGCCGTGGGCCCGAACTCGACGATCCCCGCGTCCTGCGTTGGCTGGGGCGTTTCCTCGGCCGTGTGCACGCGGTCGGGCAACGTCGCCCATTCGCGCACCGGCGCACTCTGGACGTCGCGGCGGGTCATGCGGCACACCAGCGCCTGCTCGAAAGCGACTTCATCGCTCCCGCAGAGCGCGAGCCCTGGGATCGCCGATGTGCCGCTGCGCTCGAGCTGGTCGGGTGTGCGCTGCACGGTGCAAGAACTGCGCGAACGTTGCGCCTCCACGGTGACTTTCACCCGGGCAACATCATGTGGCGCGAAGAAGGACCGCATGTGGTCGACCTGGACGACGCATGCAACGGCCCGGCGGTCCAGGACATCTGGATGCTGCTGTCCGGTGATGCTGCCAGCATGCGCGAGCAGCTCGCGCTGCTGCTCGAGGGCTACCGCATGTTCATGCCCTTCGACGATCGCGAGCTGTCACTCGTCGAGCCGCTGCGCACCTTGCGCATGATCTGCCACAGCGCGTGGGTCGCCGAACGCTGGAGCGATCCGGCGTTCCCGATCGCCTTCCCGTGGTTTGCGAGCGCTGGCTACTGGTCGCAGCAGGCGACGCAGCTAGGCGAGCAGATCGAGGCGATGCGCGATCCGCCCTCGCTCAGCTAGCCTGACGTCAGCAGCCGCGTGACGCGCTTCACGTGCGCGGCCGGGTCATCGAGCTGGCCGCCCTCGGCCAGCCAGGCCTGCTCGAACAGCAGGTGCGCGAGGTCGTCGAAGTGAGACTCGTCGTGTTCGAGCCTCTTCACCAGCGCGTGCTGCGCGTTGACCTCCAGAATGGGCTGCGCCGCCGGTGCGTTTTGGCCCGCCTGCTTGAGCAACCGCGACAAGTGGGCGCTCATGTCGCCTTCTTCGACGACGATGCACGCCGGCGAATCGACGAGCCGCGTGGTCACGCGAACGTCCTTGACACGGTCCTTGAGCGCGGCCTTGAGCTTCTCCTGCACCGGCCTGAACGCTTCGGCCGCCGCCTCGGCCTCCTTCTTCTCGGCCTCGTCCTGCAGCTTGCCGAGATCCACGGCGCCCTTGGCCACGCTCTGCAGCGGCTTGCCGTCGAACTCGAACAGATGCGCGAGCATCCATTCGTCGACCCGGTCGGCGAGCAGCAGCACCTCGATGCCCTTCTTGCGGAAGACCTCCAGCTGCGGGCTCGACTGGGCAGCCTTGACCGAGTCGGCGGTGACGTAATAGATCGCCTCCTGTCCCTCCTTCATGCGCGACACGTAGTCTGAGAACGACACGCCCTCGGTGGCCTGCGTCGAGGCGAATCGCAGCAGCTTGGCCAGCCGCTCCTGGTTGGCATGGTCCTCACCGACGCCCTCCTTCATCACCGCGCCAAACTCTTTCCAGAACGCGGCGTACTTGTCCTTCTGGTTCTCAGCCAGGTCCTCGAGCATCGACAGCACGCGCTTGGTGGCGCCCTCGCGGATCGTCTTCACGTCCCGGCTTTCTTGGAGCAGCTCGCGGCTTACGTTGAGCGGCAGGTCGGCCGAGTCGATCACACCCTTGACGAAGCGCAGGTAGGCCGGCATCAGCGCCTGAGCATCATCCATGATGAAGACGCGCTTGACGTACAGCTTCACCCCGGCGCGCCGGTCGCGGTTCCAGAGGTCGAAAGGCGCCTTCGACGGGATGTAGAGCAACTGCGTGTACTCGCTGCGGCCTTCGACGCGGTTGTGGGTGTAGGCCAGCGGCGGATCCGAGTCGTAGCTGATCTGCTTGTAGAAGTCCTGGTACTCGGCGTCGGTGACGTCGCTCTTGGGTCGTGTCCACAACGCGGCGGCCTTGTTGACCGTTTCCCACTCGTCGGTCATCCGGTACTCGCCCTTGTCGGCGATCCACTCCTCCTTGCGCATCAGGATGGGCAGCGAAATGTGGTCGGAGTACTTGCTGATGATCGACTTCAGCTTCCACGTCTTGACAAATTCCTCCTCGCCTTCGCGCAGGTGCAGCGTCACGTCGGTGCCGCGTGCAGGCTTGTCGATCGCCTCGACCTCGAACTGGCCTGAGCCGTCGCTGGTCCAACGCACACCCTCGCCAGCCGCGAGGCCAGCGCGGCGAGACTCGACCGTGATGCGGTCGGCAACGATGAATCCGGAATAGAAGCCCACGCCGAACTGGCCGATCAGGTTCGCGTCGCCTTTCTTCTCCCCCAATTTGGCGATGAATTCGCGCGTGCCGCTCTTTGCGATCGTGCCCAGGTGGTCGATTGCCTCTTGTGCACTCATGCCAATGCCGTTGTCGCGAATCGTGATTGTCTTGGCCTGCGCATCGAATAGCACGCGAATCTCAAGGTTCGGCGTGTCCTCGTAAAGCGCTGGCGCGTCGAGTGCCTCGAAGCGCAGCTTGTCGCACGCGTCGGACGCGTTGGACACCAGTTCGCGCAGGAAGATCTCCTTGTTCGAGTAAAGCGAGTGGGTAACCAGGTGCAGGATCTGCTGGACTTCAGCCTGAAAGGCGTGGGCGGTTTTTTGACTCATGGCTTGGTTGGGTTCTGCGTGGGACGATTTCGACCTGCAATCGCGCGCGAACTTGCGGCCGAGGGGCGGATTTTCAAGGCATTGGACGCACACGGGCCCCGCGGGCCGCGTCCGGTCCGGGTCACCCGTAACGCGCCGCCGTCAAGCCGTCCAGTTCGATCGCCGGCTTGCGCCCGCCGATCAGATCGGCCATCACGCGCGCGGTGCCGGCTGCCATTGTCCAGCCCAGTGTCCCGTGTCCCGTTGCGAGCCAAAGGTTGGGCATCCCAGTGCCACCGACAACCGGTGTGCCGTCGGGTGTCATCGGGCGCAGTCCGCACCAGAACTCGGCCTTCGCGAGGTCACCGCCGTGCGGAAAGAGATCGCCCACGACATGGGTCAGGGTACGTCGCCGCGCCTCGTGTAACTTGAGCGTGTAGCCGGCAAGTTCGGCGGTTCCCCCAGCGCGGATGCGGTCACCCAGGCGCGTCACGGCCACCTTGTGGGTCTCGTCCATGACCGTCGACTCGGGCGCGCCGGCCGGGTCGGTGATCGACACCGTGATCGAGTAGCCCTTGACTGGGTACACGGGAATGTCGATACCGAGCGGCCTCAACAACAAGGGCGAATGGCTGCCCAGCGCGATCAAATAGGCATCGGCCTGCACCCGGCCAGCACTCGTGACCACCCCGGTGATGCGCTTTCCATCGGTCAACAGCGACCGGATGGATTCGCCAAAGCGCATGCGCGCACCGCGCGTGGCCGCCATCTCGGCAATGCGGGTGGTGAACTTGTAGCAGTCGCCGGTCTCGTCGCCCGGCAGACGCATGCCGCCGACGAACTTGTCCCTTACTCTTTCCAGTGCCGGCTCAAACCGGACACAGCCATCGCGGTCGAGCATCTGGTACGCAACGCCATAACGGTCAAGGATGGCGATGTCATTGCCTGTGCCATCGAGTTGCTTCTGGGTACGGAACAACTGAAGCGTGCCCTGCATGCGCTCGTCGTAGGTGATCCCAGTTGCCGCGCGCAGCGCCTTGAGGCAATCGCGGCTGTACTCGGCCAGCCGCACCATGCGCGACTTGTTGAGCTCGTAGCGCCGCGCCGTGCAGTTGCGCAGCATCGCGAGGATCCAGCCGATCATCGGGAGGTCCAGGTGCGGGCGCAGCACGAGTGGACGGTGGTTCATGAGCAGCCACTTGACCGCCTTGATCGGCACGCCAGGACCGGCCCAAGGTGCCGAATAGCCGGGCGATACCTCGCCGGCGTTGGCATAGCTGGTCTCCAGTGCGGGGCCCGCCTGGCGGTCGATCACGGTCACTTCGTGGCCATCGACCGCCAACTCATGGGCCGCGGTGCACCCGATCACCCCGCCGCCGAGCACCAGCACCTTCATGGACTGCCTCCTGTGGCCAGTTTACGCAGCCAAGGGCCACAATCACTCCCATGATCACGCCCGACGTCGCCCCCCGCCGAGAGTTCAATGACCCGGACGCCGCGCTCGCGCACGCAACGGCGATCTACGACGCCGGCGTCGCGCATCTGCGCGCGCAGCTGCAGTCGTTCCTCGACGGCGGCCTGCCGGGCGAGCGCGTGCGTGCGACCTACCCTTACGTGCGCGTGAAGGTCGACACGGTGCTGCGCGCCGACTCTCGTCTGGCCTATGGCTTCGTCGCCGGCCCGGGCCGCTACGAGACGACACTGACCCGGCCCGCCATCTTTGGCAGCTACTACCGTGAGCAGTTCCGCCTGCTGCTGCGCAATCACGCGGTCGCGCTCGAGGTCGGGGCAAGCGACGAACCGATCCCGGTTCACTTTTCCCTGGCCGAGGATGACCAGTTCGAAGGCACGCTCACGCCGCAGCGCCGCCAGCTGATGCGCGATCTGTTCGACCTGCCGGACCTGGCGGCGATGGACGACGGCATCGCCAACGGCACCTTCGAACCTGGCCCGCGCGAGGCCAAGCCCCTGGCCCTGTTCACCGCGCCGCGAGTGGACTACTCGCTGCACCGAATGCGGCACTACACCGGCACCTGGCCCGAGCACTTCCAGAACTTCGTGCTCTTCACGAACTACCAGTTCTACATCGACGAGTTCATCAAGCTGGGCCACTCGCTGATGGCCGACCCGAACGGCGCCTACGCCGCGTTCGTGGAGCCGGGCAACATCATCACGCGCCGCGCCGGCAGCGCGCCCGCGCCCGGCGACGAACTCGGCTCACCGCCGCCGCGCCTGCCGCAGATG
>JAOUIM010000308.1 GCA_029884035.1 Aquincola sp.
GCGCGCGCACTACCTGCACCGCTACGGCGCGACGCTGCTCGGGCTGGTGCGGCACCACGGCGTGCAGGCGGCGCATTTCCTGCACGACACGCACCGGCTGCCGGGACTCGAGGACCTGCTGCACGGCCACGCGCACGACTTCGACGCACTGGCGCGCCTGCCCGGCCGCAGGCTCGTTCTGACCAATGCGCCGCAGGCGTACGCGCGCCGCGTGCTGCGCGCGCTGGGCATCGAGCGGCTCTTCGACGGTGTGATCTCGGTCGAGCAGATGGCGATGTTCGGCGACCTTCGGCCCAAGCCCGATGCGCGCATGTTGCGCTGGATCGCGGCGCAGCTGAAGGTCCACCCGTCGCGCTGCGTCCTGGTCGAGGACACATTGATGCACCAGAAGGCGGCGCGGCAGGTCGGCATGGCCACGGTCTGGATGCAGCGCTGGACGCGCCGGGCCGCCAAGCACGTTGCGAAAGCAGCCAAAGTTGGTGTTTACCTGCACCGAAAGCCGCCCTACGTGTGTGCCAGAATCTTTTCGCTTCAAGAGTTGCGCAAGATTCGCCTGCCGTGATGCAACAACTGCCCACCGAACCGGCCGATACCGATAGCGAAGACGCCGGTCCCGTTGAGGGCGAGGCGACCAAATCTGCGCGCGTGCGCAAGCGCCCCAAGCCCGGCGAGCGGCGCGTCCAGATCCTGCAGACGCTGGCACAGATGCTCGAGCAGCCCGGCGCCGAGCGCATCACGACCGCCGCGCTCGCGTCGCGCCTCGCGGTCAGCGAAGCGGCGCTGTACCGCCACTTCGCGAGCAAGGCCCAGATGTTCGAGGGCCTGATCGAGTTCATCGAGTCGAGCGTGTTCACGCTCGTCAACCAGGTGGCCGAGCGTGAATCCTCGGGCGCGCAGCAGGCCTCGAAGATCGTCGCGCTGGTGCTGCAGTTCGCCGAGAAGAACCCGGGCATGGTGCGGGTGATGGTCGGCGATGCGCTGGTGTTCGAGAACGAGCGCCTGATCGCGCGCATGAACCAGTTCTTCGACCGCGTCGAGTCGCAGTTGCGCCAGAGCCTGCGCGCGGCCGCCGAGACCTCGGGCTCGCCGCAGCCCACGGTCGACGCCAACGCCCAGGCCTCGGCGCTGACGGCGTTCGTCATCGGCCGCCTGCAGCGCTACGCACGCTCGGGCTTCAAGCGCAGCCCGACCGAACAACTCGAGGCGGGTCTGCGCCTTTTCGCCCCGCAGGCCTGACCGGGCTCGTTGCACGATGAGCCGCATCGACGTCGAAGGCGTCGAACTGCATCTGTTGGCCGGCAAGGCCGCCTGGTGGCCGGCCGAGCACACGCTGCTGGTGGCCGATGCGCACATCGGCAAGGCGGCGAGTTTTCGCCATCTGGGCGTGCCAGTGCCCGAGGCCACCACCGGCGGCACGCTCGATCTGCTCGACACGCTGCTGGCACGGCATCCCGCGCGCCGCATCGTGTTCCTCGGCGACCTGCTGCACTCGCGCCATGCCCATGCGCGCGACACCGTCGCGGCGGTCGGCGCCTGGCGCGAGCAGCGGCCGGCGCTCGAATTGGTGCTGGTGCGCGGCAACCACGACGACCGTGCCGGCGACCCGCCCGCCGCCTGGCGCGTGCGGTGCGTCGACGAACCGTGGTTCCTGCCGGCCGCGCCGGCGCTCGCGCTGTGCCACCATCCCGATCCGCACGCCAGTGCCTATGTGTTGGCGGGTCACACGCATCCCTGCATCCACGTCGGCCACGGCTTCGAGCGGTTGCGGCTGCCGTGCTTCCACTTTGGCCAGCGCGTGGGCGTGCTGCCGGCGTTCGGCACCTTCACCGGCATGCACCCGATCGAGCCCGCACCCGGCGACAAGGTGTTCGCGGTGGCCGACGACCGCGTCGTGGCCCTCGCATGATGCGCAGTGACGCCGCATCACCGGGCTGAATTGCCGCTGCTACATTGAGGCCGAACGACCGGGGATCCATCGAGCCATGAGCCTGACACCTGCCGCGCTGGCGGACACCCGTTTCCACTTTCATCCCTACACGCAGCCGCGCCAGCTCGAGCGCGAGGGCCCGCTGGTGGTCGTGCGCGGCGAGGGCGTGCAGGTGTTCGACGAGCAGGGCCGCGCCTATATCGAGGGCATGGCCGGGTTGTGGTGCGCGGCGCTCGGCTTCTCCGACCGCCGTCTCGTCGACGCCGCGACGCGCCAGTTGCAGACCTTGCCGTACTACCACGCGTTCTCGGGCAAGGTGCCAGGGCCCGTGACGGCGCTGGTCGAGGCGCTGATGCGATGGGCGCCGGTGCCGATGGCGCGCGTGCTGTTCGCCAACTCGGGCTCGGAGTCGAACGACACCGCATTCAAGCTGGTGCGCTATTACCACAACGCGATCGGAAAGCCGCGCAAGAAGAAGATCATCGCGCGCGACAAGGGCTACCACGGCGTCACCGTGGCGGCGGCGTCGATGTCGGGCTTGGCGATGATGCACCGCCACTTCGACCTGCCCGTCGACGGCATCGTGCGCGTCGGCTGCCCGCACCCGTACCAGTTCGCGCGCGACGGCGAGGGCCCCGAGGCGTTCGCGTCGCGGTTGGCGGCCGAGCTCGAGGCCGCGATCGAGCGCGAGGGGCCCGACACGATCGCCGCGTTCATCGCCGAGCCGGTGCAAGGCGCGGGCGGCGTCATCGTGCCGCCGCCGACCTATTTCGAGAAGATCCAGCCGGTCCTGAAGCGCCATGACATCCTGCTCATCGCCGACGAGGTCATCACCGGGTTCGGCCGGCTGGGCCAGCCCTTCGGCACCCAGGTCTACGCACTGCAGCCCGACTTCATCACGGTGGCCAAGATGCTGACCTCGGCCTACGTGCCGATGTCGGCGCTGTACATCAGCGACCGCGTCTACCAGGCCATCGCCGACGCCAGCGCCGAGGTGGGGGTGTTCGGCCACGGCTACACCTATGCCGGCCACCCGGTGGCCTGCGCGGTGGCGCTCGAAGCCTTGCGCATCTACGACAGCGACCGCATCGTCGAGCACGTGCAGCGCGTGGCGCCGCGGCTGCAGCAGGGCCTGCGCCGCTACGTGGGGCACCCGATCGTCGGCGACGTGCGCGGCCTGGGCCTGATCGGTGCGGTCGAGCTGGCCGAGGATCCCGCCGGGCGCAAGCCCTTCGATGCGAAGCGCGGCGTCGGGGCCTACCTGGTGCGGCGCGCGCAGGAGCATGGCCTGATCCTGCGTGTGATGGCGGGCGACATCATCGCCTTCTCGCCGCCGCTGGTGATCACCGAAGCCGAGATCGACGCGATGCTCGAGCGCTTCGATCGCGCACTCGCCGACACCGTCGTATGGCTGAAGGCCTGACAGGGGCTTCTCGGTCGTGGCCTTCATCGCCTTCGACAACGTCACGAAGCTCTACCCCGGCAGTGCGCAGCCGGCGGTCGACCGCGTCAGCCTCGAGATCCGCCAGGGCGAGTTCCTGACCCTGCTCGGGCCCTCAGGGTCGGGCAAGACCACCAGCCTGATGATGCTCGCCGGCTTCGAGGGCGTGACCTCGGGCACGATCCGGCTCGAGGGGCAGCCGATCGAACGCCTGCCGGCGCACCACCGCAACATGGGGGTGGTGTTCCAGAGCTACTCGCTGTTCCCGCACCTGTCGGTCGCGGAGAACATCGCGTTCCCGCTGAAGGTGCGCAAACTCGCGGCCACCGAGATCGCGGCGCGGGTCGAGCGCGCGCTCGACCGCGTGCACCTGCGCGACTTCGCCGGGCGGCGACCGAACCAGCTCTCCGGCGGCCAGCAGCAGCGGGTGGCGCTGGCGCGCGCCCTGGTGTTCGAGCCGCGGCTGGTGCTGATGGACGAGCCCCTGGCGGCACTCGACAAGCGCCTGCGCGAGGAGATGCAGCTCGAGATCCGCCGCCTGCACCGCGAGGTCGGCGTGACGATGGTCTACGTGACGCACGACCAGTCGGAAGCGATGACGCTATCGGATCGCGTCGCGGTCTTCAACCAGGGCCGCATCGAGCAGCTCGACGTGCCCAGCGCCCTGTACGACGCACCGGCCAATCCGTTCGTCGCCGGCTTTCTCGGCGACAACAACCGTGCCACGGGCACGGTCGCCGGCCATGCCGGTGCCACGGTGCAGGTCGCGCTGGCGGGTGGCGGCTCGGTCGTGGCGGCGCGGGCCAGCACCGCGCTGGCGGCCGCGCTGGAGTCTGCCGGCGCCGCACGGCGTGACGTGACGCTGTGCATCCGGCCCGAACGGCTGCGCGTGCTCGCCGAGGCCGACCAGGCGCCGTCCATTGCCGCCACCGTGGTCGACCTGATCCACCAGGGCGATCACTGGCGCATGATCGCGAGGCTCGACCACGCGGCTGCGGATGTCGCGGCCTGGCACGTCAAGCTGCCGCCCGGCGGTGTGCTTGCGGGGGCGCGGCCCGGCGCAAGGGTGCGCCTGGCGTTCTCGGCCGAAGACGCGTGGGCGTTCTGAACAATATCCTGTCCCGAACCCAACCGAAGGAGAAAGAGCGATGACAAGCATCCGATTCACGGCCCCGATCGCGGCTGCTGCCCTGCTGTTTGGCGCGGCGGTCGGCGCGCAGACGCGCGACCTCAACGTCGTGTCCTGGGGCGGCGCCTATCAGGACGGCCAGCGCGAGGTGTACTTCAAGCCGTTCATCGCCACCGGCACCAAGATGACCGACGAGTCGTGGGACGGTGGCCTGGGTGTGCTGCGCACCAAGATCAAGGGCGGCAACAACAACTGGGACCTGGTGCAGGTCGAGTCCGACGAG
>JAOUIM010000310.1 GCA_029884035.1 Aquincola sp.
GCGAGGGCGTGCGCCTCAGCGAAGGCGTGGTCCTCAGCGAAGGCGTGGTCCTCAGCGAAGGCGTGGTCCTCAGCGAAGGCGTGGTCCTCAGCGAGGGCGTGGTCCTCAGCGAAGGCGTCGTGCTCAGCGAAGGCCTGGTCCTCGGCGAGCGCTGATGCCCGGCCGCGCCAAGGCGCGCGGCGTGCAAATACGCACGTCAATTCTTAACGCCCGCGGGGCCCCGACCCCACGGGCGGCGACCTCGGCGCCTAGCATCGCCGATGAATGCCATCAGGCATCTGCGATGGAAGCCCAGAACAACCCACCCGCGAAGCCCGGCATCCTGCAGCGTCTGCACGCTGTGCTGATGCCGGACTACAACCGCACGGCCACCGTCTATTGGTGGCTGATGGTGGCATTGGGGGGGGCCTGCCTCGTGTATGCGGGGTGGGAGGTCCATGCGCTGCCGCTCAGTGTCCTGCCTCAGCTCCTTGCCGGCACGGCGCTGGCGGTGCTGGCGGGATTCTTCCCCGTGCGCATCCCGGGCTCCAAGAACTCCTTCGTCGCGGGCGAGGTCTTCATCTTTCTGCTGCTGCTGATGCACGGTACCTCGGCCGCCACGCTCGCGGCGGCCGGCGAGGCGTTCATCGGCTCGTACCGATCGTCCAAGCGCTGGACCAGCCGCATCGCCAGTCCGACGTTCTCGGCGTTGGCGATGAGCCTGGCGGGCCACCTGATGGAAGCCACGCTGGGTGTGGTCGGCAGTGGCGGCACCGCTGAGGCCGGCGTCGTGCTGCTCGTGGCCAGCGCGGTGGCCGTCGCCTATTGGTTGCTCAACACGGTGTTCATCTCGCTGGTGATCACGTTCAAGCGCAACGAGCGATTCCGCGTGCAGGATCACCTGTCGAGCTTCGGCAGCGTCGGTATCGCCTACGGCGGCAGCGCGCTGATCGCGGCGCTGCTGAGCCTGACGGTCCAGCAGTCGGGCATGGGGGTGTTGCTGGGCGCGCTGCCCGTGGTGGCGATGCTGCTCACGACCATCCATTACTTCATGCGCCAGCAGGAAGCGCAGGAGACGGTGCGGCGAAGCCGCATGGAGGCGGCCGAGCGCGAAGCGCAGCAAGCGGCACGCCACGTGGCGGCATTGAGCGACAGCGAGCGGCGCTTTCACAACGCGTTCACCCACGCCTCGATCGGCATGGCGCTCGTATCCTTCGAAGGCCGGATCCTGCAGGCCAACACCGCGCTGGCCGGGATCCTCGGATACGAGCGGCCCGACGGCCTGGCGCAACAGCCGTTTTCCACGCTGGTGGCCGAAGACGACCGCGCAAGCTTGCAGGCAAGCTTCGAGCAGATCGCGTCGCGTGCAGTCGACAAGGCAAGCCTCGAGGTGCGGTGCCTGGATTCGAGCCACGCGCCGCTGTGGGCGTCGCTGAACTGCGCCGTGTTCAACGAGCCCGATTCGGAAACGCCCTGCCTGATCGTGCAAGTGCAGGACATCAGCGCGCGCCGGCATGCCGAAGCGCAGCTCAACCACATCGCGTTCCACGACGGCCTCACCGGGCTGCCCAACCGCGGGCGCTTCTACACGATCCTGTCGCACGCGCTGCATACGACGAAGGAAGACCCCGAGCAGCATTTCGCACTGATGTTCCTCGACTTCGATCGCTTCAAGCTCATCAACGACAGCATGGGCCACTCGGCGGGCGACGAGTTTCTGATACAGGTCTCGCGTCGCATCCAGGACCACATGCGCCCCTCCGACGTGGTCGCGCGCCTGGGCGGCGACGAATTCGCGGTGCTGATGCACCGCATGGATGACGCCAAAGCCGCAACCCACCTGGCCGAGCGGCTGCAGCAGGTGCTGCGCCAGCCGCTGCTCATCAGTGGCGTGGCGGTGACCACCAGCGCGAGCATGGGCGTCACGTTCAGCAGCCTGGGCTACACCGCGCCCGAGGAGATGCTGCGCGACGCCGACACCGCGATGTACCGTGCCAAGGCCAACGGCAAGGCGCGCTGCGCGCTCTTCGACGCCGCACTGCATACCGAAGTCAGCAACCGGCTGCAGCTCGAGAACGACCTGCGCGAGGTGATCGCCAAGGGCGAGCTCGAGATCGTGTACCAGCCGCTGTTCCACATCCGCGACGGCCACGTGCGGGGCTTCGAGGCCCTGTCGCGCTGGACCCACCCGGTGCGCGGCCCGATCCCACCATCGACGTTCATTCCTATTGCCGAGGAGGCGGGCCTGATCGTCGAGCTGAGCGACCTCATGCTCGTGCGCGCCTGTGCCCAGCTGCGCCAATGGCAGGAGCTCGACCCGTCGCTCCACCACCTCAAGCTGCAGGTCAACATGTCGGCCACCGACCTGGCGCACAGCGAACTGTTCGAACGCGTCGCTCGCGCGCTGCGGGCGACCCACTTCTCGCCGCACCTGCTGACGCTCGAACTCACCGAGAGCATCCTGATGACCGGCGTCGAAGCCGCGCTGCCGGCGATCGAGGCGCTACGCCGCCTGGGCGTGGCGCTGGCGATCGACGACTTCGGCACCGGCTACTCGTCGCTGTCGTACCTGTCGACGCTGCCGATCGACAGCCTGAAGATCGACCGCTCGTTCGTGCACGGCATGCGCATGGGTTCGAAGGACGCGGAGATCGTGCGCGCGATCGTGTCGCTGGGCGCCACGCTCGGCAAGTCGGTCGTCGCCGAGGGCATCGAGACGGTGTCGCAGCTCGGGCAATTGCGCGACCTGGGCTGCGAACAGGGCCAGGGGTTCCATCTTTCGCATCCCCTGAAGGCCTCCGAGGCACAGGCCCTGCTCGAGGCGATCGTCGCCGAGCGGCGACATCAGCACCATCCGAGCTTCGACACTGGCATGATGCCGCTGACGCACCACTGAACGGGTGCCGGGTGGCGCGCCGGTCGCGCCGCCGATAATCGCGCGCCATGCGCGTCTTCCGCGGCTTCCACCATCCGGGCATCGCCCCGGCGTCAGCGCTGACGATCGGCAGCTTCGACGGGGTACACCGCGGCCACCAGGCCATGCTTGCCCTGCTCGACAACGAAGCCCGGCATCGCGCCGTCCCGTCGTGCGTGCTGACCTTCGAGCCGCACCCGCGCGACTTCTTCTCCCGGCGTGCCGGCAAACCCGAGACGGCGCCGCCGCGCATCGCGACGCTGCGCGACAAGCTCGCCGAGCTCGAACGCTGCGGCGTGCGCCAGGCGGTCGTGCTGCGCTTCGACGAGTCGATGGCCGCGCTGACGCCGCAGGCGTTCATCGAGCGCGTGCTGGTGCGCGGTCTGGGCGCGCGCTACGTGCTGGTCGGCGACGACTTCCGGTTCGGCGCACGGCGCGCCGGCGACTACGCGATGCTCGATGCCGCAGGCGCAGTCCACGGCTTCGACGTCGCGCGCATGCAAAGCTACGAGGTCCATGGCCATCGCGTGTCGAGTTCGTCGGTCCGCGCCGCGCTCGCCGACGGCAACATGGCGCTCGCGGCGGCGTTGCTCGGTCGCCCTTATTCGATCTCGGGCCACGTGCTGCACGGCCGCAAGCTCGGTCGCACGCTGGGCTATCCGACCTTGAACCTTCGCTTCGGCCATGCACGGCCGGCGGCGCAAGGCATCTTCGTCGTGCGCGTGCACGGCCTGGCTGACGGTCCGCTGGACGGCGTGGCCAGCCTGGGGATGCGACCCACCGTCGAGGACGCCGGACGCGTGCTGCTGGAGACCCATGTGCTCGACTGGCCCGCGGCGCTCGGCGCTGACGGTGGCTACGGGCGCGTGATTCGTGTCGAACTCCTGCACCGGCTGCGCGAGGAGCGGCGCTATGGGTCGCTCGACGCGCTGCGAGAGGCCATCGCGCGCGACGAGGCCGACGCACGGGCGTGGCTGGCCGCTTCGTCGCGCCGCTGACGCCGGGCCGGCCGCCTCAGAAACGGCGCACGATCCCGCCCGTCACACCCCAGCCATTGCGCTGCTTCACCAGCGGGCTGTCCGCAGCGGGGCCCAGCAGGTGCGACGCCCCCGCGCCGGCAAACCCCGCCCATTGTGGGTTGATCTCGACGCGCCAGGTGGCACCCAACCGCGCGTCGCGCAGGCCCGATTGCGGCTGGTAGACCGCGTAGCCCGATGCCGCGGACTGCGCCGGGGTGACGCCATACCAGGTCTGCAGGTACCGTGCATTCGCCGCGGAGGCACTGGCGCCCAGGATGATCCGCTGGCCCGCGTCGAGCGGGAACGTTCGCGACACACCCAGTTCGAAGGTGGAGCCACCGTTTCGCGCCAGCACGTCACTGCCGCTCGATGCACTGAGCGACCAGAGCGGCGCCGGCTCCCACCGCACGCCCAGCCGTGCCCGCACCGTCGCGCGGACATCACCCATGCCGGTCAGATCGGCGCTGTCCGTTTCGCTGCGGCCACCGTCGAATCGGAGTGCCAAGTTGACGCGCACGTTGCTGCGCCGAATCAGCTCGGCATCGAGGCCCCGTTCGACATCATCTGCCCGCTTGGTCGTGAAACCGCCGGCGCCGCTGATCGTGATGCGCCCGTAGCGCACGAAACCCGCCAGGTGGGGCCTGATCTTGAAGTCCGAAGACCCGCTGAAGGCCGGCTCGTAGGCCAGAATCAGACCCACCGCGCCCTCGAACTTGCTCGCGCGAGGAGGCGCCGCCGACTGGGCCGGCGGCTCCTGCGATGCGGGGACTTCCGACGGGCGCTGCTCCGCGGGCGGGGACTCCTGGGCAACGGCCACCGAGGCGGCGCACAGAACGAGCAACGCGGCACAAGACCGACTGGCTAGAA
>JAOUIM010000312.1 GCA_029884035.1 Aquincola sp.
GTTTGCGGCGGTCGTACTGACCGTGGCCATGCCCAGCGTGTAGCCGTCGGGGGCGGAGCGGACCAGCTCCATCGCACCGATCGAGCCACCACCACCAGCCTTGTTCTCGACGACCAGCGTCTGGCCTAGCGCCGCATTGGCCTTCTCCGCCACGACGCGCGCCACGATGTCGGTCGTGCCACCGGGGGCGAAAGGCACGACCAGGCGCACGGGCTTGGACGGATAGGCCTGCGCCCAAGCGCCGGACACGCACGCCAAGGCGGCCAGAACAGTGGTGAAAGCGGCTGCGGTTCTACGCTGCATGGTTCGATCTCCGAAGGGTTGGAACAGGAACGGTATGGATCATCTCAGGAGCGCACGGCTGGCCGTGCAGGAGGTCCCGGGTGCGCCGACGGGGGCAGCATTCGATGCGGGCCGGTTCGTTCATCTCAGGACTGGAACGGTCAAGCGACCGGGCCACCGAGCAATCCCGCCTTCAGCTCCTTGTCCACCGGACGGTCGCCCAGAAAACAGAGCAGGAGTGCGGCGTACAAATCCTCCCCGGCGACCGGATCTCCGCGCGGCGCGCCGTTTCGCGACATCAGCAGCCCCTTCCCGGGCAGGAAGTCGAGGTCGATCAGGTCGCGCTTCTGCAGCTTGCCCAGGCCCCGCACCTGCACGTCGAAGCGCGCCATGCGCTCGGCCAGGCGCTCCGCCTCGACAGCCCCGACGTTTCGCGAGACGCCCTTGTGGAACGCCTTGACGAATTCCTCGGCATCGACTTCGAGCAGCATGCGCAGCTGCAAGCGCTTCGGGCCGCTCTGCGCGAGCACCTGTGCCGTCGTGGTGGCCTTGCGCGGCAGGTAGAGGCCCGCGGCATAGCCCTTAAGCCAGGCCACCGCTCGCAGGCCGACACCGTTGAGCTGCAGCGGCGTGTCGGCCAACGTGATATCACCGACGAAAGTCTCGCCTTCAGTACTGATCGATCGCGTGGCCCACGCGGGCGCAGCGCAGCTCATCAGCATGGCCAACAGCGTTCGACGGTGGATCATCGGGAGGTCTCGGACGAAGACTTAAGCATGGTTGCCCGACAACGCGCAGCCTGCCATGGCCGACGACCGCCGCCGTTGTGGGGATCACGCATCGGGTGGACCCTGGGTCAGCGCCCACTCGATGTGCTCGCGCACCAGGACGTCGGCCGCGGCGGCGGCGGTGCCCAGCGCCGCCGCGATCGCAGCCGACCGGCTTGCGCGCAACGCGTTGCCCAGCGCGACCGCGAGATTGCGCCGCCAGCGCGCATAACCGATGCGTCGAATCGCGCTGCCCTCGGTGAGCCGCCCGAACTCGGCCTCGCTCCAAGCCCACAACTCGAGCAGGGTCGCGCCGTCGAGACCGTGGCGCGGGTCGAAGTCTGCCAGCGCGCTGCGCCGTGCATACTTGTTCCAGGGGCATGCCAGCTGACAGTCGTCGCAACCGTAGACGCGGTTGCCCATCGGGGCACGCAGTTCCAGCGGGATCGGCCCGTCGTGCTCGATCGTCAGATACGAGATGCACCGCCGGGCGTCGAGCCGGTACGGCGCGACGATTGCGCGCGTCGGGCAGATGTCGATGCAGGCCGTGCAGCTGCCGCAGTGGGCCTCGACCGGTGCGCTTGCAGGCAACGCGAGGTCGACGAAGATCTCGCCGAGGAAATACATCGAACCCCCGTCGCGCGACAGCGTCAGTGTGTGCTTGCCGCGCCAGCCCAGGCCGCTTCGCACCGCGAGCTCGACCTCGAGCACGGGCGCCGAATCGGTGAACACCCGGTACCCGAAAGGGCCCACCGCGCTGGCGAGGTGATCGGCGAGGGACTGCAGCCTCTGGCGAAGCACCTTGTGGTAATCGCGGCCTCGTGCGTACAGCGAGACCACGGCAGCCCCGGGGTCGGCAAGGCGCCGCGCCTCGTTCGCCTGCCAGTCGCCGGGGGCATCGCACGGCAGGTAGTCCATGCGCACCGTGATCACCGACAACGTCCCAGGCACGAGTTCGGCAGGCCTCGCGCGCTTCATGCCATGACGTGCCATGTATTGCATCGACCCCTGGAATCCCGCCTCGAGCCAAGCCGCCAGTCCCGGTTCGGACGCGGACAGATCGACGCCAGCCACGCCGATCTGGGAGAATTCAAGCTCCTTCGCCCACGCGCGCAGGCGCTCGACCAGCGCTGCGCCGTCGATCGACGAAGCATGGACCTGGCGCAGCATCCCGCGATTCTAGAAACCCGCACCCTCCACTGGCCCGACGAGGCTGCCTGCGCCGCCTTCGCGGCGCGACTCGCGTCGGAGCCTCGTTTGTTGACGTCGACCTTCATCGCGCTCGACGGGCCTCTGGGCGCAGGCAAGACCACCTTCGTGCGCCACCTGCTGCGCTCGCTCGGCGTCACGGGCCGCATCAAGAGCCCGACCTACGCCGTCATGGAACCGCACGAGGTCGATGGCCGTGCCGTTTCGCATTTCGACTTCTACCGCTTCGGTGACCCGCGCGAGTGGTTCGACGCGGGTTTTCGGGATCTGTTCGCGGCGCCGGGCCTGAAGCTGGCCGAGTGGCCCGACAAGGCCGCCGCGATGTTGCCGGTCGCCGACCTGCGCGTGCAGATCGAGCCGCAGGCCGATGATTCACGTCGCGTGACGGTGCACGCATTCACGCCCCACGGCGTTGACCTGCTCGCGACGACATGAGAAACGCTACCCGCCGCACTGCCTTGGGCCACGGAAGCCTCGTGCTGCTCCTGCAATGGCCCCGGCTGGCCTTCGGCGCCGAGATCGTCGCCGTGCGTGTCTGGCCCGCCGCCGATTACACACGCGTGACGATCGAATCCGATGCGGCCTTGACCGCTCGCCATTCGCTCATCACCGGGCCGGACCGGGTGGTGATCGACATCGACGGGCTCGAACTCAGCCCGCAACTGCGCGAACTGGTGGGCAAGGTGCGTGGCGACGATCCCTTCATTGCAGGCGTGCGCGTGGGGCAGAACCAGCCCCGCATCGTGCGCCTGGTGATCGACCTCAAGCAGCCGGCCGCGCCTCAGGTCTTCACCCTGGCGCCGGCGGCGGCCTACAAGCACCGCCTCGTGTTCGACCTCTACCCGAGCGAGGCGCGCGACCCGCTGCTGGAACTGATCCGTGAAAAGGAACGCGCCGAACGTGCGGCTGCTGGCGCGGTGCGCGACGCACTCGGCGAGTTCATCGGCAAGGTCGGCGACGGGCAGACTGGCAAGGCCGCCGCAGCGCAGGCGCCACCGGTGGCGTCGGCGCCGACGGCTGTGGCCGCCGGCCAGACCGCCGTGGCCAAGCGACCGTCACCGGAAGTCGTGCGGCGCGTCGAGCGCCTGGTCATCGTCGCGCTCGACCCCGGCCACGGTGGCGAAGACCCCGGCGCAGTCGGGCCCCGCGGCCTGAAGGAGAAGGACGTCGTACTGCAGGTCGCTCTTGCGTTGCGCGAGCGGCTGAACGCGCAGCCCGGCATGCGCGCGTTCCTGACCCGCGACGCAGACTTCTACGTGCCGCTGGCCGATCGCGTGCGCAAGGCGCGTCGCGTCCAGGCCGATCTGTTCGTTTCGATCCATGCCGACGCCTTCATCAACCGGTCGGCACGCGGCGCCAGCGTGTTCGCCTTGTCCGAGCGCGGGGCCACCAGCACGGCCGCGCGCTGGCTCGCCAACAAGGAGAATGCCGCTGACGTCGTGGGCGGTGTCAATGTCAAGGCCGGCAACGACGTGCACGTGCTGCGCACGCTGCTCGACATGAGCACCACGGCACAGGTCAAGGACAGCCTGCGCGTGGGCGGCGAGGTGCTTAGCCAGCTCGACCGCGTCGGCCGGCTGCACAAGCCTCGCGTGGAGCAGGCAGGCTTCGCAGTGCTCAAGGCGCCGGACATCCCAAGCATCCTGGTGGAGACGGCGTTTATCTCGAACCCGGAAGAAGAGGCGCAGCTTGCCAATCCCGATTACCGGCGCAAGCTGGTCGATGCGATGCTCGCCGGCATCAGGCGCTACTTCGCGAAGAACCCGCCGCTGGCCAGAAATCGGCAACTGTGAATTTCGCCCCCGAAGTGGGCGTGTCGTGTGCGGATGTGTGAATTGCACAGTAAGATGTGCAAGTCATGCGCGCCTCGAGCCCGAAGACCGACACCGACGATGCGCTGCCGCGCGCCGTGATGCAGTTGCTCGCTCCGCTGGCGCGCTTGGCCGTGGCACGCGGCCTGAAGTTTCCGGACATCAAGGAGCTGCTCAAGCAGGCATTCGTGCATGCCGCGCTCGAGTCCGATGCGACGCCAGGCGCACCCAATGTCAGCCGGGTAGCCACCTCCACGGGCCTCACGCGCCGTGAGGTCACGCGTCTGTCGCTGCAGAAGCCCCCGGCACGAGGCAATCGGTCGTCACCGGCGACACAGTTGTTCACAAAGTGGCACGCCGATCGAAAGCTTCGCGACCGCCGCGGACGCCCGCGGGCCTTGCCGCGGCAAGGCCCGGCGCCAAGCTTCGAGGCGCTCGCGCGGACGATCACACGCGACGTGCACCCGCGGCGGCTGCTCGACGAACTGGTACGCCTCGAACTGGCGACGCACGACGTGGCGTCCGACACCGTGCACCTGGTGGAGCCTGCCTTCGTGCCCCGCGGGGATCTGGCGCGCATGCTCGGCTTCGTCGGCGACAACGTCGGCGACCATCTGGCAGGCAGCGTGGCGAATGTGCTCGGCGACGAGCGGCGTCACTTCGAACAGGCCGTGTTCGCCGACGAATTGTCCGATGCCTCGGT
>JAOUIM010000311.1 GCA_029884035.1 Aquincola sp.
CCGGTGAGAACACGCCCGACGCGCGGCCGGGCGCGGGGATGGCCTCTCGCCAGTCGCGCACCCAGTGGATGTGATCGGCCACCTGCATCAGGCCCATCGTCTCGCGGTCGCCGACCAGCACGCCGTGCACCTGCAGGCCCTGGCGCTGCTTGGCGTCGTCGAGTGCGGCCAGCGTCTCGGGTGTGCAACCGAATTCCCCGTCGCTTGCGATCACGAGATCGGCCTCGCGCCAGGCGGATTCGCGCACAGTCGCCACCGCGCGCTCGATCGGCGCCTGCACGTCGGTGCCTCCCTCGAAGCCCTGCCCGAACAGGTCGAGCATCGCCGCGAGGCCGAGCGCGTCGAACCCGAGCGTGCGCTCGACCACCTCGCCAGCGCCGCCGAACGCGATCAGGCGGCAGGCGCGCCGCTCGCGATGCGCCGCGCGCACCGCCTCGAGCACCACTGCCTTGGCGATCGCCTCGGGTGCGCCGCGCATCGATGCCGACGTGTCGAGCGCGACGAGGATCGGGCCACGCTCGCGTGGCTCACGGCTGGGTGGTGCGCTGCGCACGCGCGGCGGAGCGTTCACGTCGGGCCGCCAGTCGAGCAGCTCAGCCACGGTGTCGTACAGGAGCAGGCGCGCCTCGGCATGGCGCGCGCGCCAGAGCTTGCGCAGCACCGGGTGGCGCAACTGCTGCGCCTCGGCGCTGGGCATGCGCTCGATGCGGTCACCCAGCGCCAGCCCGCGCAGCGGTCCGGGCTGGCCCGCGAGTTCGGTGCGCAACGGCGCCAGCCCGTGATGTGTCCGGGTACCGGCATCGGGCGACGCGTCGCCTGCGCGGCCGTCGCGCGACGGCCGTGCCCGGCCGAGGCTGCGGATCAGCGCAACGAGCGCAGGTCGCGCGGCGAGCACGGCGGCCAGCCGCCGCGCCTCGTCCCAGGCGCGCGAGCGCAGCAGTCCGGCGACGTCGGCCCAGGCCAGGTGCTCGGCATCGCCGAGTTCCGGCAGCACAGCGAGCACTTGCTCCCAGTCACCACGCAGGACCTCCCACTGGGCGGCAAAGGCTGCGGCCAACCGCGCGATCGCGGCGTCGCGCGTCTCGCCAGGCGCACGGTCGATCAACGCGTCGAGGTGCCACAGCAGCGTGCCCAGCACCTGCTCGACGAGCGCCGGCTTGCCTCGCGCAAGAGCGGGCAGCTCGAGCCGAGCGACCACGACCCGAAATGCGTCGAGCGCCAACGGATCGCCGAAGTCGGCACGGGGTGGCGGCAACTCGCCGGCGCCCAATGCAGCACGCCATTGGGCGAGGTCTGCCAGGCGCTGTGGCGTCCGGCCGCTTGCCGTAATGACCGCACCGCGCCACAGCGTGCTCGGCAGCGCCTGCAGCCGGTCGTACGGTGCGTCGATGTCCGGCTTCACGCCACCCGCACGGGCGGTGGCGCCTCAGCCGGCGCCGCGTTGTCGACCGGCAGCGCCGCAAATCGCGCTTCACACTGCGCCAGGCGCGCGATCAGCGACTGCAGGGTCGCGCAGGTCGCCTGCGGACCCGCGAGAAGGCGCGTCGCGAGAGAGGGTGGCCACCACAGGCGGCCGCCGACGGCTGCCGCGAGGGTGTCGCGCCGCCCCGCCTGCTCTGCCAGCGCCGCTTCCGCAGCGGCGCGGATCTCGCGCAGTTGTTCGCAGCGCGTGCGCACGTGCAGCGCGCTGAACACGCGCCGCGAGGCGTTGCGCGACTCGAGCGCCGCCGACACGAGCCGCATCGACGACAGTGCGGTACCGCTGCCTTGTGGCGCGCCCAGGGCCTCGGCCAGCGCCAGCTTGCCCGCCGCTTCGCCGCCCCGCGCCTCGTCGTCGGAGGGCAGCTGCTGCTCGATCTCCCACTGCTGCTCGAAGGCGTGCACCGCGCGTTCGAGCCAGGCCGCCTCCTGGGGTGCGGCGTTCGCCACTTCGGCAATGAACCAGGCCTCGATGGCACCGACCTGCGCTGGCTCGTGCGCGACCGCGTAGGGTGCCAGCCACAGGTCAAGCGCGTCGGCGTGCGTGCGACCTTCGGTCGAGGCGACCACTTTCATCAGCGCGGCAAGCTGCCGCCAGCGCCGATCCGACGGCGCGGCGCAGCCCTTTGCCGCGAGCCAGGCGCGCAGCGCGGCCAGCGCGACGAGCGCATCGTCGGCCAGCGGCAGGGTGTCGCGTGCGGCAGCCAGCGCGCGGCGCTCCTCGGCGGACAGCGGCACCATGCGCGGCGGTGCCGAGCCCTGCAGCGCGAGCAGCGCGGCAAAGGACGCGTCGCTCACCGGCGAGACCGGCACGCGCAGCAGGAAGCGGTCGTAGAACGCGAGCAGCGCCTCGTCGGACGGGATCTCGTTGCTGGCGCCGATGACACAGATCAGCGGCACCGCGAGGCGCTCGCGGCCATTGTCGAACACGCGCTCGTTGAGCAGCGACAGCAAGGCGTTGAGGATCGCCGAGTTGGCCTTGAAGACCTCGTCGAGGAAGGCAATGCCTGCGGTGGGCAGGTAGCCATCGACCAGGCGCTCGTAGCGGTCATCCTCGAGCGCTGCGAGCGAGAGGGGGCCGAACAGCTCCTCGGGGGTCGAGAAGCGCGTCAGCAGCCGCTCGAAATAGCGCGCACCGTCGAAGGCGCGGTGCAGGCGCCGCGCGAGCTCGCTCTTCGCGCTGCCGGGTGGTCCGATCAGCAGCACATGCTCGCCGGCGATCGCGGCCAGCAGCGACAGGCGCACGGCCGTGTCGCGCTCGATCAGGCCGGACTCGAGGCCGGTGATCAGTGTGCGAAGGCGGTCGGGCGTGGGCAGCGTGGACACGCGCGCATTGTGTCGCGGACTCACGGATGAGCTCTGCGCCGGATCAGGTGTCGTGGACGACGCCCTCGTGCAGCCTAAGTGCGCCGCCGGCCATCAGCTCACCCATCAGGCGGTCGAGCCAGGCGGCGGCGGTGCGCTCGGGCCGGCCCAGACGCTGCCACACGCGAGTGACGAGCGGGGTGGCGGCGAACCACGCCTGGAGCATAGGCAGCGGCTCATGCTGCACCTCCAGCAAGTGGTACTTGACGAGCACCTTGATCGCGTGGCGCGCGTGCTTCGACGGATCGGCGCGGAAAGCGGCCAGCCTTGACCGTGCGCGCGCCAGCGCGTCGGCCGCGTCGCTGAACGGTGCACCATGCCCCGGGATGACCAGGCGTGGCGCCATCCGTTCGATCTCGTCGAGCACCGTGGCGACATCGTCGAACGCGCTTTGTCCATCGAGTTCGGGGAACACGACGCCGAAGCCGTTGGCCCACAGCGCGTCGGCGCTGATCAGGACGCCCTCGCCGGCATCGAACAGGATCAGCGAGTGTGGATCGTGCCCCGGTGCGGCGTGCGCGGTCCAGGTCCGCGAGCCGACCGTGAACGATCCGCCGGCTCGAAGCACGCCGTCGTGCCGGAAGCGCTCGCAGCGCTGGCCGGTCGCGCGGTACGTCAGCGCATCCTCGTCCCAGCGCGCGACCGCATTGGCTTCGCCGGGCGGAATCACGAGGTGCGCCGCGGGGAACGCACGCTTGAGCCTCGCGTTGCCGCCGCAGTGGTCCGAATGCAGGTGGGTGTTGACGATGCGAGAAAGCGACTCGCCGGGGCGCAGTGCATGGCGCACCAGCGCCAGCGTCTGGTCGGCGTGCGTGACATAGCCGGTATCGACCAGCACCGCGCCGTCGTTGTCGTGGCCATGAAGCAGGATGTTGTTCGACGACAGCCAGCCACGCTGCAAGACCGCAAGATCGCTGCCCAATGACGAGTCCATCGCGTCATTCTGCGGTCTGGACCAGAGCACCGCGTCAGCGGTGCCGGCGGACGGGCGCCGCTCAGTCGTCTTTTTCCCGCACGAACTCGATGAAGCTGTAGACCATCGCGACCACCCCGACCAGGATGATCACGATCATCGCGGGTTCCTTGAGCTTGACGATGGGCGCTGCGAAGAAGGCCAACGCGAGGGCGACGGCGATGAGCGCCATCACGATCTTCGAGAATCTTCCCTGCATTTCGGCCTCCGTGGTCAGCGCTCGCTGCGCTCCAGATCATGCGCCCAACCGGCCAGCCAGCGGGCAGTGCGAAGCAGGCGCGCGTCGTCGCCGCGCCGCCCGACGAGCTGGATGCCCATCGGCATGTCGTTGTCCGCGCGCAGCAGCGGCAGCGTCACCGCCGGCATGCCGGCAAACGTCCACAGCGTGCAGAAGGCCGGGCTGCCCGTCGAGTCGAGGCCGTGCGGTGCAGGGCCGGGGGCCGCGGCGGTGAGGATCGCATCGCAACGGTCGAAGACCTCTTCGAACGCGGCGCTCGTCGATTGGATGCGTGCGACCGCGTTGTTGTAGTCCACGGCAGTCACGCGCCGGCCGCGCTCGATCTGGCCGCGAAGCGAATCGCTGAGCTGCCCGCGTCCGCGCTCGTACTCCTCATGAAAGTTGCGTGCGAGATCGGCCTCCATGATCGTCGCGTGCCACTGCCACGCATCGCCGAACATCGGCGGCACGCTGAAGCGCACCACTTGTTCGCCGAGTGCCTCGGCCACCTCGTCGAACGCCTGGCGCGTCTGCACCTCGGCATCGCCCCAGTTCGGCGTCTTCGTGAACGCCAGCACCGGCGGCAACGGCGGCTCCTGCATCGCCACTTCGCGAAGGTGGGGTCGAGCGATCGGGCGGGTGTCGGGATCCCGTTCGTCATGGCCGATCATCGGCTCGGCGATGATCGCGAGATCCTCGACCGTGCGTGCCAGGAATCCCACCTGGTCGAGCGGACGC
>JAOUIM010000313.1 GCA_029884035.1 Aquincola sp.
CGCTTGGACCCGCCGAGCACCTTGATGCACATGACGGACTTCGCGCCCGTGTTGTCCGCGACGTCGAGTCGCGATTGCATTTGGATCATGTTGTGTCCCCAACTTGCCGGCCTGGGCTGAAAGCCTCGGCGGGTAGTCTTGGGCCCGTGGATGGGTCTGAGCCGACCGGACGTGAGCCCGGCTGGCGAAGCCTGAGATTGTAGCGGGTCCCGGCTGGCGATGTCCAGCCGGTCGGCCGGAAATCGCTACCGGAGCAGCTCCTTGGCCTGGCGCAGCATCGTTTCCGCGTCGCTGACCTCGAACTTGCCCGGGGCCTCGACGTTGAGCGCCTTGACCACGCCATCGGCGACCAGCATGGAGTAGCGCATGCTGCGAATGCCCATGCCGGCTGCCGTGCGGTCGAGCGTCATCCCGACGGACTTGGTGAACTCGGCGTTGCCGTCGGCCATCATGCGCACCTTGCCCTGCGTCTTCTGGTCCCGACCCCATGCGCCCATCACGTAGGCGTCGTTGACCGAGACGCACCAAATCTCGTCGACGCCGGCCGCCTTGAGCGCGTCGCACTTGGCCACGTAGCCTGGCACGTGCTTGGCCGAGCAGGTCGGCGTGAAGGCGCCGGGCAACGCGAACAGTGCGATCGTCCTGCCTGCCGTCAATGGGCCCACCTCGAAGGTGTTGGGCCCGACCGAGCAGCCTTCGCCCTCGACCTCGATGAATTCCTGAAGCGTGCCTGCGGGCAGCTTGTCACCGACTTTGATCACGTTCGTTTCCTATCGTATGAATGGACAACGGCCGGAAGCGAGTCTGTCGCGTCCGGCCGTGGCAGGTTGGCGCAGGGGTTTAGACGACCTTGGCCTTTTCGACCAGGCGAGTGACGACCCAGGACTTGGTCTTCGAGATCGGCCGGCTCTCGGTGATCTCGACCATGTCGCCCATCTTGTACTCGCCCTTTTCGTCGTGGGCGTGGTACTTGGACGTGCGCGCGACGATCTTGCCGTAGAGCTCGTGCATGACGCGCCGCTCGACCAGAACCGTCACCGTCTTCGAGCGCTTGTCGCTGACGATCCGGCCGACGAAGGTGCGGACGACCTTGCCTTCGGCATGCGTGGCGGTGGCGACGTTGCTCATTTGGCGGCTTCCTTCTTCTTCTGGGCCAGGATGGTCTGCGCGCGCGCGATGTCGCGACGGGTCTTGCCGAGCTCCGAATGATTCGTGAGCTGTTGCGTCGCCTTGCGCATGCGCAGCCCGAAGTGGGCCTTGCGCAGCTCGGTCACTTCCTTCTCAAGCGCCGGGACGTCCTTGGCGCGCAGTTCAGATGCTTTCATGTCGATGACTCCGATCAGGCGCCGACCTGGCGGGCAACGAAGGTGCACGACAGGGGCAGCTTGGCGGCGGCGAGCGTGAAGGCCTCGCGCGCGAGTTGCTCGGGCACGCCGTTGATCTCGTAGAGCACCTTGCCCGGCACGATCTCGGCCACCCAGTATTCCGGGTTGCCCTTGCCGTTGCCCATGCGGACTTCGGCCGGCTTGTGCGAGATCGGCTTGTCCGGGAAGATGCGGATGAAGATGCGGCCGCCGCGCTTGATGTGGCGGCTGATGGCGCGTCGCGCGGCTTCGATCTGTCGCGCCGTGAGACGGCCGCGCTCGGTGGCCTTGAGGCCGAAGTCGCCGAAGGACACGTTGGCGCCGCGCGTGGCGACGCCGGTGTTGCGGCCCTTCTGCTCCTTGCGGTACTTGCGGCGATTGGGTTGCAGCATGGTGTTTACTCTCCTTTGGCGCCGCCGGCGGCCGGCGTGGGCGCCTTGCGCACGCGCTTGACGGCCGGCTTCGGCGCTTCGGGCGCGGCACCTGCTTCGGCCGGCTTGTCGCTGCCATCGGCAGGGGCAGCGGTAACGCGAGGTGCACCACGGCCGGTGCGCCCGGCAGGGGCGCGGTCCGGACCCGGGCGGTCGCTGCGCGGGCCGCGACGCGGGCCACGACGATCGTCTTCGCCTTCGGGCTTGGCCGCCGGTGCTTCACCTGCTCCCAGGCGATCGCCACGGTAGACCCAGCACTTGACGCCAATGACGCCATAGGTGGTCTTGGCCTCCGAGAACCCGTAGTCGATGTCGGCCTTGAGCGTATGCAGCGGCACGCGGCCTTCGCGGTACCACTCGCAACGCGCGATCTCGATGCCGTTGAGGCGGCCCGACGACATGATCTTGATGCCCTGCGCGCCCAGGCGCATCGCGTTTTGCATCGCACGCTTCATCGCGCGGCGGAACATGATGCGCTTTTCGAGCTGCTGCGTGATGCTGTCGGCGATCAGCTGCGCGTCGACCTCGGGCTTGCGGATCTCCTCGATGTTGACCGCGACCGGCACGCCCAGACGCTTGGCCAGCTCGAGCTTGAGGTTCTCGATGTCCTCGCCCTTCTTGCCGATCACCACACCCGGGCGCGCCGAGTAGATCGTGATGCGTGCGTTCTTGGCCGGGCGCTCGATCATGATGCGCGACACCGCGGCGTTCTTGAGCTTGGCCTTCAGGTAGTCGCGCACCTGCAGGTCTTCGGCCAGCATCTGGCTGAAGTTGCGGTTGTTCGCGAACCAGCGCGAGCTCCACGCACGCGTGACGGGCAGTCGGAAGCCGGTCGGATGGATCTTCTGTCCCATGTGGTCTTCTTCCTCAGTTCCCGACGGTGACGTAGATGTGGCAGGTGCCCTTGCTGATGCGGTTGCCGCGGCCCTTGGCACGCGCGGCAAAGCGCTTGAGCGTGGTGCCCTGCTCGACGTAGATCGACTTGACCTTGAGTTCGTCGATGTCCGCGCCGTCGTTGTGCTCTGCATTGGCAATGGCGCTGTCGAGCGCCTTCAGCACGATGCCGGCGGCCTTCTTCTGCGTGAACTTCAGGATGTTTCGCGCCTGATCGACCTTCTTGCCGCGGATCAGGTCGGCCACGAGCCGACCCCTGTCGACCGACAGGCGAACGCCGCGCACGATGGCTTGGGTTTCCATGTTGGTGGCCATCCTTTACTTCTTCGCTGCCTTCTTGTCGGCCGGATGGCCCTTGAAGGTGCGGGTGTGGGCGAACTCGCCTAGCTTGTGTCCGACCATCTGGTCGGTCACGTACACGGGCACATGCTGCTTGCCGTTGTGCACGGCGATCGTCAGGCCGATGAACTCGGGCAGGATCGTCGAACGACGCGACCAGGTCTTGATCGGCTTCTTGTCCTTGATCGCCGCCGCGCGCTCGACCTTGGCCTGCAGATGCAGGTCGACGAACGGGCCTTTCTTGAGTGAACGTGTCATGTCGGCCTCTTCTTACTTCTTGCGGCGCGAGACGATGAACGTCTGCGTGCGCTTGTTCTTGCGGGTGCGGAAGCCCTTGGTCATCGTGTTCCACGGCGACACCGGCACCTGGCCCTCGCCGGTGCGGCCCTCGCCGCCGCCATGCGGGTGGTCGATCGGGTTCATCGCCACGCCCCGCACCGTCGGCCGGATGCCCCGCCAGCGCTTGGCTCCAGCCTTGCCGTACTGGCGCAGGCTGTGCTCTTCGTTGCTGCACTCGCCGATGGTGGCGCGGCAGTCGATGTGCACGCGGCGAACTTCACCCGAGCGCAGGCGGATCTGCGCGTAGGTGCCCTCGCGCGCCATCAGCGTGACCGACGTGCCGGCCGAACGCGCGATCTGCGCGCCCTTGCCAGGCAGCATCTCGACCGCATGGATGATCGAGCCGACCGGGATGTTTCGGATCGGCAGCGTGTTGCCGGCCTTGATGGGCGCCTCGGCGCCGCTGACCACCGTCGCGCCGATCTCGAGGCCGCGCGGGGCGATGATGTAGCGGCGTTCGCCATCGGCGTAGCACAGCAGCGCGATGTGCGCCGTACGGTTGGGGTCGTACTCGATGCGCTCGACCTTCGCCGGAATGCCGTCCTTGTTGCGCTTGAAGTCGACGACGCGGTAGTGGTGCTTGTGGCCCCCACCCTTGTGGCGCATCGTGATGTGGCCGTTGTTGTTGCGGCCCGCGTTCTGGATCTGCGGCTCGAGCAGCGACGCTTCCGGTTTGCCCTTGTGCAGGTGCTTGTGCACCACCTTGACCACGGCGCGGCGGCCGGGCGATGTGGGCTTGACCTTGATGACAGCCATTTAAGCGGCCTCCCCGGAGAAGTTCAGCTCGTGGCCCTTCTTGAGGGACACGTAGGCCTTCTTGATGTGATCGCGGCGGCCGATCGAGCGTCCGAAGCGCTTTTCCTTGCCGCGCTGGTTGACGGTGCGCACGGCATCGACCTCGACCTTGAACATCAGTTCGACCGCGGCCTTGATCTCGGGCTTGGTGGCGTCGCGCAGCACCTTGAACAGGACCTGGTTGTGCTTCTCGGCGACGCTGGTCGCCTTTTCGCTGACGATCGGCTCGACCAGCACCTGGGCCAGACGCCCCTCGTCGAATTTCCTGGGCTGGGGTTTGAAGGCGGCGCTCATGCGTACATCTCCTTGAGCTGCTCGATCGCTCCCTTGGTCACCAGCACCTTCTTGTAGAAGACCAGCGACAGCGGATCGGCGTAGCGGGGCTCGACGACCAGCACATTGGCCAGGTTGCGCGAGGCCAGCAGCAGGTTCTCGTCGACCTGGTCGGCGATGACCATCACCGACTCGAGCCCCATGGCCTTGAACTTCTGCGCGAGCAGCTTGGTCTTGGGCGCATCGACCTTGATCGAGTCGACCACGGCCAGACGACCGTCGCGTGCGAGCTGCGACAGGATCGACGCCATGCCCGCGCGGTACATCTT
>JAOUIM010000314.1 GCA_029884035.1 Aquincola sp.
GCGCGGTGATGGTGCGGAAGATCAGCGCGACGATGATCGAGGGCATCAGCATCGGGATCGTGATCTGCCAGAACTGCTGCCATTTCGACGCACCGTCGACCTCGGCGGCCTCGTAGAGCGACTTCGGGATCATCTGCAGCCCGGCAAGCAGGATCAGCGCCATGAACGAGCTGGTCTTCCAGATGATCGTGAGACATATCGCGGCAAACGCCCAGTTCGGCCGCAGCAGCCACATCGCCGGTTCGGCTGGCGACACGGCGCGGCGCACGATGTCGTTGACGACACCGTACTCGGTGTGGAAGAACCACGCGAAGATCAGGCCCGCGAACGCGAGCGGCAGCGCCCACGGCAGCAGCAGCGCCAGCCGCACCGGCCACTTGCGCTTGAAAGGCAGGTTGGCCAGCATCGCCAGCCCCATGCCGACGACGAGCGCGCCGGGCACCGTGATCAACGTGATCAGCACCGTGTTCTTGGCCGCGTTCCAAAAATCGGGGTCCTTGAACACGAGCGCGTAGTTCTCGAGCCCCACGAACTTGATGCCGCTGCCTCCGGAAAGGCGCAAGTCGAAGAACGAGTTCCAGATCAACTTGCCGATCGGGTAGACGACGATCAGCGCCAGCAGCAGGAATGCTGGCGCGAGCAGCATCACGCCGAGCGTCTTCTCGCTCGGATCGCGCAGACGATCGATTGCGGTCGCGGTTGCCAAGAAACGATCCCTCCGGCTAAGCCCGCATCCGGGCACTTCGGTGCAGGCGTCGAGGCCGGGCCCGGCAGCGGGCCCGGCAGCTTTGCAGTCGCTATCGCATCACGCGCGCCAATCGCGATTCGATCTCGCTGACACCGTCGGCCGGCGTCTTGGTCCGCGCGAGAACGGCGCTCGTCGTCGTGCGGATGACGTCGCTGACCTGACCGTAGTCCTTGCTGATCGGGCGGCTCTTGCCGGCAATCACCACGTTCGCAGCGTCCTTGAACCACGGGACCGCCTTGACCACGTCGGCGTCGGTGTACACGCTCTGGTAGGTCGCCAGCAGCGAGCCTTCCTGGGCGAGGAACTTGCTGGCCTCCGGGCTGGACATGAACTTGACGAGGTTGGCAGCGGCCGGCTTGTTCTTGCTGAACGCGCTCACCGCCCACTGCCATCCGCCGACGCAGGTGGCGCTCTTGCCGCCGGTCATCGCCGGCAGCGGCATCACACCGACCTTGCCCTGCACCGTGCTGTCCTTGTCGTCCTTGAAGCGGTCCCAGGCAAAGCCCCAGTTGATCGCGAAGATCACCTGGCCAGCCTTGAACTCGTTGACCGTGTCGGGGGTCTTGACCTCGGCGACGTTCTTCTTGATCACGCCCTGATCGACCATCGACAGCCAAGTGGCCAGCCCCTTGGTGGCTGCAGCCTTGTCGAGCGTCATCTTGCCGGACGCGTCGTTGAAGTCCTTGCCTTGTCCCCAGTACGGCAGCAGGAAGGTGCACACCGCGCCTTCGATGGGCGCGCCCTGGATCGACAAGCCTTGAAGATTGGCATTGCCCTCGGCCTTCTGGATCTTGGTGGCGGCGGCGGCCAGCTCGTCCCAGGTCTTGGGCTCCTTGACACCATGCTTGTCGAGCAGGTCCTTGCGGTAGTACATGAACATCGCGTCGGCGAACGCGGGCATCGCCGCGAGCTTGCCATCGACGACATTCGACGTGCTGTAGACCGGCAGGTAGGGCTTGAGCACATCGGCGGGCTTGCCGATGTACGAATCGAGGGGCTCGAGCCAGCCCGCGCCGAAGTACTGCGCCGGGTTGACGATGTCGATCATGTAGATGTCGATCGCCGAATCCTTGGCGTTGAGCACAGTCGACAGGTACTGGCGCTGCAGCTCCGAGGTGGCGCCGCCGGTCTCGATGTCGATCTTGACTCCCGGGTTCTTCGCCTGGTATTGGTCGAAGAGCTTGCGCATCAGGTCGGGGCGCTGGTTGGCGCCGCCCGAGAAGACGCGCAGCGTGGTCTGCTGGGCAAATGCCGTCGTGGCGCTCGCCAGGCCGACCACGAGCGCGGCCGCGGCAGTCAGGGCAGTAAGGTAAGTGCGACGCATCATGACGAAAGTCTCCTTGTGGTCGTCGTGGGGTGAAATCAGATCGCGGCGCCGGTGGCCGCGTCGAACAAACGCATGTGGCGAGGATTCAGGTGTACGGACAAGCGCGTACCCGGCGTCTCGCGGAACGAGGCCGGGCAGCGCGCCACCATCTCGGCCGCGCCCACCTTCAGCGTGGCCAGGGTCTCGGCACCGAGGGGCTCGAGCAGCGACACCTCGGCCGGCACCGCGATGTCCTCGCCCGACTGGGCCGACAGCGTGAGGTTCTCGGGCCGGATGCCGAACTTGAGTTGCCGGACGGCGTCCGCACGCGACGCGAGCTCGGCAGGCACCATGATCTGCGTGCCCGCACCCAGGTCGGCGCGGCCGCCGGCCAGCGTGCAGTCCACCAAGTTCATCGGCGGCGCGCCGGTGAAACCGGCGACGAACAGCGCCGCGGGCTGGTTGTAGATGTTGTCGGGCGTGTCGTACTGCATCTTGCGCCCCGCACTGAGCACCGCGATGCGGTCGGCCATCGTCATCGCCTCGACTTGGTCGTGCGTGACGTAGATGATCGTCGCCCCCAGACGCTGGTGCAGGCGCTTGATCTCGCTCCTCATCTCGCCGCGCAGCTGGGCGTCGAGGTTCGACAGCGGCTCGTCGAACAGGAACACCTTGGGCTGACGCACGATCGCGCGGCCGATGGCCACGCGCTGGCGCTGGCCGCCCGACAGCTGCCCCGGGCGGCGATCGAGCATGTGGTCGATGCGCAGCAGGCGGGCTGCGTCCATCACGCGGCGCTTGATCTCGGCCTCGTCGGTGCCGCGCAGGCGCAGCCCGAAGGCCATGTTGTCGTACAGGTTCTTGTGCGGGTACAGCGCGTAGTCCTGGAACACCATCGCGATGTCGCGCGCGCGTGGCGGCAGGTCGTTGACGACGGTGTCGCCAATGCGGATTTCGCCCCCGGAGATGGTCTCCAGGCCCGCGATCATTCGCAGCAGCGTGGACTTGCCGCAACCCGAGGGCCCGACGAAGACGACGAACTCGCCGTGGCGGATGTCCAGGTCGATGCCGTGGATGACGTTGGTCTTGCCGTCGTAGCTCTTGACGACGCCTTTCAGATCAACTGCTGCCATCAGTACCCCCCCGTGGATGTTTGCGTGCCGCCGGACAGTGTGTGCACATGGGTCTCGCCGTCGACCGTCGTCAGGGCCTTGACCGCGGCCTGCGCGCCGCGCATCAACAGCCCCAGGTCGCTCGCGATCGCCACGTAGTTGAAGCCCATCGCGCGGTACTGCACGACGAGCTCGGGCGTGCCGCCGACCGTGCCCACGGGCATGCCGATCGCATTGCAGCGCCTCGCCGCATCGGCCATCACGTTCATGACATCCGCGTGCGTCGTGTTGCCCGCGTGGCCGAGCGCGGCCGAGAGGTCACCAGGGCCCATGAAGAGCGAATCGACGCCCGGCACGGCGGCGATCGCTTCCAGGTTGGCCACCGCCACAGGGGTCTCGAGCTGCAACACGGCGCCGACGGTCTTGTTGGCGGTCCTCGCGTAGTCGGGCACGGTGCCGAACTTCGAGCCGCGGCTCATGCCGGCCAGGCCGCGTATGCCCTCGGGCGGGTAGCGCGTGGCCGCCACCGCGCGCCGGGCTTCCTCCGCGTTCTGGACGAACGGGATCAGCAGCGTCTGCGCGCCGGCATCGAGCACGCGCTTGACCGTCACGGCGTCGTTCCACGGCACGCGCACGATCGGCACCATCTTCGTGTTGCCCGCGGCCTGCAGCAGCTGGATGACTTCCATCATGTCCAGCGGCGTGTGCTCCATGTCGATCACGCCCCACTGGAAGCCGGCATGCCCCATCGCTTCGGTCACGAGCGGGCTGGCCGCCATGATCCAGGTGCCCAGCGGCGCTTGCGAGCCGGCAGACATCAACAATTGGCGCAAGGGGTTCATGTGCAGGCCTCCTGTACGGCCGCCTCGAGGCAGGCCGGCGCCCCCCCGGGGCGCTGCGGATGAAGTGAGCTCGGGCAATCCATGGCTTCAGTAGATGACGGGCTCGGCCGTCGGCGCTGCGCCTTGCAGGAAGTCGAAGTCGCATCCTTCGTGGGCCTGTGTGACATGGGCCCGGTACAGCTTCGCGAAGCCGCGCGCATACGGCTCGGGCCGTGGCGTCCACGCGGCACGCCGGCGCGCGAGTTCGTCATCGCTGACCGCGAGGTGGAGCCGCCGCGCCTCGATGTCGATCTCGATCTCGTCCCCGGTCTTGACCAGCGCAAGCGGGCCGCCCACCGCGCTCTCGGGGCTCACGTGAAGGATGCAACTGCCGTAGTGGGTTCCGCTCATGCGCGCGTCGGAGATGCGCACCATGTCGCGCACGCCGGCGTCGAGCAGTTTCTTCGGGATCGGCAGGCCGCCCCATTCGGGCATCCCCGGAGCACCGACCGGTCCGGCGTTGCGCAGCACCAGAACGCTCGATTCGTCGCAGTCGAGGGTCGGGTTGGCGCACTGCCGGTTCATCTCGCCCGGATCGTCGAACACGATCGCGCGGCCGCGGTGCTTGAAGAACTTCGGGCTCGCCGCTGCCGCCTTCATGACGGCGCCCTCGGGCGCGAGGTTGCCGCGCAGCACGGCCAGGGCGCCGTTGGCGCTGACCGGATTGGCCAGCGGGCGGATCACCGCGTCGTCGAGAACGCGCACGCCTTCCA